>JABFRG010000489.1 GCA_013141295.1 Polyangiaceae bacterium | reverse complement strand
GCGTGACGGCGGCGGGCGGCGGCGGCGGGTTGGGTGCGGACGCGGGAGCAGCGCCCGGAGCCGGTGCGGCGCCCGGAGGCACGGAACCGGGGGGCGGCACGGTGTCCTTGAAGTGCTGGTGCTTGCCGAAGGTGAAGCCCAAGCCGCCGGTGAAGAAGAGGGTAGATGCGTCGTTGAACGCGCGCATGACGGTGACTTCGGGCCCGATGGCGAAGTCCTTGCTCGTGCGGATGTTGAGGCCGAGACCCGCGCGGAAAAGGAACGCATTGCCGCTGTATGCGCCGTCGCGGCTCCCGGTACCGGCCGTCCCCGCGATGAGCCCACCGACCGCGCCCACCGAGCCGGTGACGGTGAAGTTGTCGGAGAGGTTGATGCCCGCGAGGAGCGGAAGGTGCAGCCAGAACAGGTGCGCCGAGGCGTCGCCTGTGAACACCCCGATGTATTGGAGACCGGGGTCGATGGCGAGATCGATGGTGTCCGTCTTGAGGAAGTTGAACTTGAAGTCGCCCTGGAGCGAGTCGAAGTTCTTGATGCCGACGCCGAAGTCCATGTTGTCGGTGATGCCGTACCGAAGCTGATACGAGGGCAACATCGGGAAGCCGAGCGACTCGCTGTCCTTGCGGGTGGTGGTCGTCCCGTTGGTGGTGGTGGTGGTGGTCTTGTCGTAGGTCCAGTAGGCGCCTTCGAGGGCCACGGTGTGGCTGATCTGCCCCTTCTGCACGGTACGCGGCGTGCCGTACGTGTTCGGGTTGGGGCACCCCAAAAGGAGGGAGCTCGCTGCCAACAGTCCACCGCCAAGCATAAGTTTTCGCATGGGTCCTCTTTCGCAAGTCAGGCCGACAAACAGACGACGAAACACTGAGAGGGCCGCGCTCTCGCCTTCGCATTCGACGGGCCCGAGGCGGAGGTATTCACATGGAACATACACGGGTGCAACACCAACCTGTCGATTCTCGGACAGGGAGAACTTCCGGTTACGATCCCCTAGGAGCCGCTGGTTTACACCCCGGAGAAAGCGCGCCGAAAGTCAGCGTGATGCGATACGGCGCGTCGCGGCATCGAGCGTGTTCTGCATCAGGCACGCGATGGTCATGGGGCCCACGCCGCCCGGCACCGGGGTGATGGCCCCTGCCCGCGCCTTCGCTTCGTCGTAGGCGACGTCGCCCACCAGCCGCGTCTTGCCCGGCTCGCCGCCCTCGAGCGGCACCCGGTTGATGCCCACGTCGATGACCACCGCGCCGGGCTTCACCCAATCGCCGCGGATCATCTCCGGGCGCCCCACCGCGGCCACCAGCACGTCGGCGCTGCGGCACAGCTCGGGCAGGTCCCGCGTCTTCGAATGCGCGATGGTGACCGTCGCGTTCTTCGCGAGGAGGAGCTGCGCCACCGGCTTGCCCACGATGTTGCTGCGCCCCACCACCACCGCGTGGGCGCCCGAGAGCTCGACCCCCGAGAGGGCCAAGAGATGCATGCATCCTACAGGCGTACAGGGAACCAGCGCCGGGAGCCCCGAGGCCAGTAGGCCGGCGTTCATGGGGTGGAATCCGTCGACGTCCTTGGCCGGGTCGATCAGCTCGAGGACCTTGCGCTCGGCGATGTGCTTCGGCAGCGGGAGCTGCACCAGGATGCCGTCCACCGCGTCGTCGGCGTTGAGCTTCTTCACCAGCGCCAGCACCGTCTCTTCGGACGCATCGACGGGGAGCCGGTGGAGCACGCCGCGGATGCCCAGCTCGTTGGCGGTCTTCTCCTTGTTCCGGGTGTACACCTGGCTGGCCGGGTCCTCGCCCACCAGGATGACCTCGAGACCGGGGGCTCGCCCATGCTTCGCGGTGAACGCCGAGACCTTGGCCGCGAGCTCCTCGCGGAGCGACTCCGCGAGCTTCTTTCCGTCGAGAATCATGCTGGCTGTTCCTTCTTCTTTCCACGGCGGGCGTGGATGACCAGGGCCGCGGCCAGGAGGCCGAAGCCGATGAGCTGCGAGGTGGAGAGGCCCAAGAAGCCTCCGCGATCGTCGCGCCGCCACACCTCGATGATGGCGCGGCCGATGGCGTAGGCGCCCAGGAAGAACGCGAACACCTGGCCGTGATAGCGCTTGCGCGGCCATACCCAGAAGAGCGCCGCCGCCGCCAAGCCCAGCGCGAACAACGCCTCGTACAGCTGCGTCGGGTGCACCGCGTGGCTCGGAAGGTAGGGCGAGCCGAGGGTGCCGGCCTTCCACTGGGCGCGGCTGGCGTCGCTCCCGGGCGGGAACACCACCGACCAGGGAAGCCTGCATTCTGCACCGAAACAGCATCCGCCGAAGAAGCACCCCACGCGCCCGAAGGCCAGGCCCACCGGCACCGTGACGCCGGCGAGATCGGCGGCCACCCAGAACGGGAACTTGTCCTTCTTGAGGCTGAACCAGGCGGCCACCGAGGCGCCCAGGAATCCACCGTAGTAGGCCAGGCCGCCGGCCCAGAACTTCGCCCAGGCGAAGCAGTCGGCCTGCTTCGGATGGCAGACCCTGGCGATGGGGTCCCAGATGCCGTCGTACGGAGCCGCGAAGCACTCTTGCCGCTCGATGCGCCAGGAGACCTTCGCGGGGTCCGTGCAGAGGTGCACGTAGTCCATGAAATAGCCGTCCGCGAGCACGTGCAGCACGCGGGAGCCGATGAGCCCCCACAGCAGCATCGAGATGCCGAGATCGACCATGGCGTCGGGGTTCTGTCCGATGCGCTTGGCGCCCAGCGCCTGCAGCGCGATGGCGAAGAGAAACCCCGAGAGGAGAAGGATGAAGTAGGCCGGGACGCCGGTCTCCCCCACGCGAAAGAACGTCGGATTCATTCGCGCGGCCGGTCGTTCATGGGCCCGCGCTCAGGCTTCCGGGGTGCTCGCGGCTTGGTCGGGCTTTGCGGGATCGGTGAGCACCTCGGCGGGGCTCGGCGACGCGTTCGCCGGCACCGTCACCGGCACGTCCGGCTCCACGGGCTTCTTGCCGCGCTTGGAGGTGAACATGTCGATGGCCATGAGGGCCACGCCGATGCAGATGGCGACGTCGGCCACGTTGAACGTGGGCCAGTGGTCGGTCACCACGTGGCCCGCCGACTTCTTGGCGATCCACTCGTTCATGGAGCGAACCCAGTCGGAGCGATAGTCGATGAAGTCGATGACGTGCCCGTAGCGCAGGCGATCGAACACGTTGCCGAGGGCGCCGCCGAGCACCAGCGGAAGACCCCACTTGAGCGCTTGCTGCCGCGGGCCGAGGCGCCGGTACAGCGTGACGATGAACGAGATGGCGGCGATGGAGACGAGGAGGAAGAACGGACGCCGCAGCGCCTCGCTGGTGCCCTGGAGGAGGCCCCAGGCGCCACCCTTGTTCTTCGCGAGGGTGAAGGCCAGGTGCCCCTCGATGACGTCGATGTACCCGGGGTAGGCCTCGAGACGTTTTTCGGCCCACAGCTTGGAGAGCACGTCGGAGGCGAGCGACACCACCGAGACCACGGCGAGAAACAGCGTAGAGGGACCGGAGGCCACCGGATCGGCGATGGTCTTGGCGGCGAACGACGGCGCGGCCATGCGCTCGGCCTGCGGCGCGAGACGCGAGGGCTCCACGGGAATGCCTGCCCGCGGCGCTGGCGGCACCGACCCCGCATCGTCCGACTCGGCCTTTTCCAGCTCCGGCGCCGCCTCGATCTCGGGGCTGGCAGCAGAAGCGTCTTCGGTGGGCGACCCGCCCTCGGCCGGGGCCTTCTCGTCCCGGTTCTCTTCGTTTTCGGACATGCCTGGGCACTCCTACCAGAAAGAATCGAAAGGGCTCAACTCGCCATTGCCGGGTACGGTACATTTGTCTAGGCATGGTATGAAGAAAGCCATGCCTCCCCGTCTTCAGCCGGCCAACGAGAACGCCATCGTCACCCCGAAGGCGCCCGGTCAATGGCCGCGCACCGCCAAGGGGCTCGGGGTGGTGGTCGACCGCTGGCTCGACAGCAACTACGTCAAGCCGTGCCTGACGGCCGACACGCTGCTCGCCGGGCGCACCGCCAAGGTCGCCCCCTTCCCGCCCGGCCTGCCGCAGTGCCTGGTGGACTCGCTGCGGGCCCGGGGAATCGATGAGCTCTACACGCATCAGGCGGACGCCTTCGAGACCATGCACGGCCGCAAGGCCAAGGCCATGGTGGTGGCGACGCCCACCGCCAGCGGCAAGAGCTTGTGCTTTCACCTGCCGGTGCTCACGGCGCTCACCGAAGATCCCGACGCCCGGGCGCTCTATCTCTTTCCCACCAAGGCCCTGGCCCGCGACCAGGAAGCGGGGCTGCGGGAGCTCATGGGCGCCGCGGGGCTCGGCTCCGGCGCGGTGGTGTACGACGGTGATACCCCCGGCGACGCCCGGCGGTCGGCCCGGGAGCGCTCGGGCATCATCCTCACCAACCCCGACATGCTGCACACCGGCGTGCTCCCGCACCACGCGGCCTGGTCGCGCACCTTCCAGCATCTCCGCTACGTGGTGGTGGACGAGATGCACATGTACCGGGGCGTGTTCGGCTCGCACGTGGCCAACGTGCTGTCGCGGCTCCAGCGCATCGCGCGCTTTCACGGCTCCGATCCGGTGTTCATCGGCGCCACTGCCACCATCGGCAACCCCAAGGCCCACGCGGCGCGGCTCTTCGGCCTCGGCGAGGACGACGTGCACCTACTGGCGGAGAGCGGCGCGCCGGCCGGCACCCGGCGGTTCTTCACCTTCAATCCGCCGGTGGTCAACGCCGAGCTGGGTATCCGCGCGAGCTACGTGAAGCAGGCGGTGATGCTCGCCAACGATCTGGTGCGCGCCGGTGTGCCCACCATCGTGTTCGGTCAGTCGCGCAACAACGTCGAGGTCATGCTCCGCTACCTGCGCGACAAGGTTCAGCCGGACATCGACAAGGACAAGATCCAGGGCTACCGCGGCGGGTATCTCCCGGAGACGCGCCGCGAGATCGAGCGCAAGCTCCGGAGCGGCGAGGTGCTCTGCGTCATCGCCACCAACGCCCTCGAGCTGGGCATCGACATTGGCGATCTCGACGCGGTCATCTGCGCCGGCTTTCCCGGTTCCATCGCCGCCATGTGGCAGCGCTTCGGGCGCGCCGGTCGGCGCAAGGAGGGCAGCATCGCGGTGCTGGTCACCTCCAGCGCGCCGCTCGATCAGTTCCTGGCGCGGGAGTCGTCGTATCTCCTCGGCGCCCCGGTGGAAGAGGCGCGCATCGACGCCGGCAACACCGAGATCATCATCCAGCACCTGAAGTGCGCGGCCTTCGAGCTGCCGTTCCACCGCGGCGAGGCGTTTTCGGTGCTCCCCGAGGCGGAGACCGGCGACGCCCTCGCCTACCTGGCGCAGCACCGGGTGCTCCACGAGTCCAACGGCGCGTTTCACTGGGCCACCGACGCCTACCCCGCGAACTCGGTGTCGCTCCGCAGCGTCGGCTGGGACAACGTGGTCATCATCGACGCCGAGCACGATCGTACCATCGCCGAGATCGACTGGCGCGGCGCCCACACCATGGTGCACGAGCAGGCCATCTATCAGCACGACGGCGAGACCTGGCAGGTGGAGCGCTTCGACTACGAGAACCACAAGGCGTTCGTGCGCAAGGTGGAGCCCGACTACTGGACCGACGCCATGACCTACGTGCAGATCTCCATCATCGAAGATCTGGAGACCGGTCCGGTGGGCGCGGGCGACACCGCCGTGCAAGCGGGGCATGGCGAGGTGGCGCTCGTCGAGAAGGTTGTAGGATACAAGAAGATCAAGTTCTTTACCCACGAGAACGCCGGCTACGGCGACGTGCGCCTGCCGGAGATGCAGATGCACACGGTGGCCTTCTGGCTCACGCTACCGGAGAGCCTGTGCGAGTCGGTGCCGGAGGGCAAGAGCGCCGCGGTGGACGCCCTGCGCGGCATCGGCATCGCCCTCGAGACCGTGTCGGCGCTGGCGCTCATGTGCGATCCGCGCGATCTCGGCACCACCATGGGCGACACCGGCACCGAGCCGGGGAGCGAGCTCCCGCAGAAGACCCGCGGAATTCGTGGCTACAACCCCACGCTCTTTCTCTACGAGCACACGCCCGGCGGCATCGGCCTCAGCCCGCGCATCTTCGGCAACCGCGACGAGCTCCTCCGGCGCACGCGCACCCTCGTCGAGGGCTGCCCCTGCGAGAGCGGCTGCCCGTCGTGCGTCGGCCCCGCCGAGGGTCACCGCCGCAAGGAGATCGCGCTCTATCTCCTGGGCAAGCTCGCCTGACTCGTCACCGCAGCCGCGCCGCGAGGCCGCGCAGCGAGCTGCCGCGTTGGTCCACGATGAGACGCGCGTCGTTGTTGAGCCCCAGCCGCTGGGCGAACGCGTCCCCGATGTCGTCGACGATGAAGAGCGTCACGTTCGGCGTCATGTCCACCCCGTGCCGCGGAAGGACCGGAAGCGGCCCGTCGCCGATGGCCTGGGCCAGCTGCCCGAGGAGGTTCGCCACC
>JABFRG010000118.1 GCA_013141295.1 Polyangiaceae bacterium | reverse complement strand
GCACACAAAAGGACGCCCGTTCCCTCCCCCGCGCCCCTCCCGCAAGCGCTCGCCATTGGGCTCATTTGTCGCGGTCTTTCCAGGCCAGAATGGCTTGGACGCTTATTGCCACGCGGTCGTAGCCGCGTTGGATCGTGATCGAGCCGGGTGGACCACCCGAAGATTTGCCCGTGTAGCCGCCTAGATCAGCGAGCCACCGCACGGCTTGCTCGAGGGTGGGGATCGCGTCGGGCACTTGCTCGGTCTTCTTCTTCTCGCGGCGCTTCAAGAGCAAGAGCACCTCGATCTCGATGTCAGAGAGCTCGTCTGCGGCGGAGCGCGTGGGCTCCTCGCGGCTTAGGCGTTTGAGGCGTTCGATTCGGACGGCTACCACAGCCAGCATGCTAGCCCATCGGATGACGGCTTCGCGGCTGCGAAGCTGTGTGTCTTCGACGTTGCAGGCGCCGCTCTTCCAGGTGCGATGAAACTCCTCGATGCGCCACCGCATGCCGTAGGCCTTGATGATGTCGCGGACTTGCTCGAAGGTGTCCACGGGCGCGTTCGTGAGCAGCAGCCAATCAAGCCCGCGTTCTCCGGGCGGAATGGTGCCCTTTTCGTGCACCCACACGGCTCGCAGAGGGAGCGGTGTGATCTTCCCGGTCGCCTTGTTGCGAAGGCGTAGCGTGACTTCCGCCGCGTGCGCGACCATGCGCGCCGTGCGCGCGCTGCGTCCCGGCCCAGGCGCTACCTCCAGCGAGTAGGTCCCGAGCTTCTTGGCCTTTGCCATGCGCTCCCGCAAGTACTGTTTGTCTCGCCCGGTTGCCTGCGTGACTCGGTTCCAAGCTGCGCGAACCGTGAACCAGTGCCCCTTCTCGGCCGCTTCCGCCAGCTGCAGAAGCACCGGCCATGCGTCGCCTTCGCGGTCGATCTGAAACCAGCCCAGCGCTCGTTGTTCCGTCAGGTGAAACGCAGAGCGCTCGATGGCTTTGCACCAGTGGTGGATCTCCTTCTCCGCCGGCGCCTTTTTGCCGCGTGCGTGCCGCTTCGCCTTCTTGCTGCGCGGCGGAGCCTTCGGTCGAGACCACCACTCCTGATCGAGAAGGCCGACGGGAACGCCGTCCGCGCTCACCGCGATCACGTTGATCACCTTGAGACCGACGCCCCTGCAGACGTCCGCGCCAATTCGCCCGAAGCCTTTCTTCCCCGTGTTATCCGTCAGGCTCGTACTCGTCCCGTCGACGGGCACGATCACGCGGTCCAGAGCCGCCGAAGCGCGCGCCGTCGACCTCGCAAACGCCTCCGCGAGCGCACAAGTGCGCGTGCGACAGCTCTCCATGAAGTCGTACGCTGCATCCCGTTCCTTTGCGGACTTGAAGACGTCGGAGAGTTTCCCTCCAGGATTCTCCGCCATGCGCGCAAGCATCTGCACCGCGCGCGCCGTCCGTCGGCTATCGCCGAGATCCACGTCCCCCACCGTCGCCTCAGACCACTCTTTCTCGATGAGGTAGCTCATCTCCGAGAGACGAGCGGTCACCTACGAAAAATCAGCGCACAAAGTGCGATCGATCCCACTTGGTACGATGGACCCAATGGCGAGCGCAAGCGGGAGGGGAGGAGAAGGTCCGCTCCCTTCTGGCCTTCTGGCCTTCTGGCGACCTCCGCCCTTCTCGCCTTCTGCCCTTCTGCCCTTCTGCCCTTCTCGCCCAAGCCCCGAACCCGAACCCGAACCATCTGCGACCTTGGCGCATCCACGTCTCAACCGCGGAGCTGTGCGCTTCCCATCTGCGACGAAGTGGTGGCAGAGGGGGGCCCTCGCTTCGCTCGGGATGACCCTTTGTTTCTTCGAAATACTAGACGCGCTGCACGTCGGGGTGTTCGGGTGAACATCGGAGCGTCCGGTGCTCGCCCGAGCGCACCTGGGCAAACTCGCGGCTTTTTTGCGTTGTCGCCTCGCGTCATGGCGGGCACGCATCGTGCTGTATCCGCGACATGCTCAAGCTCTCCGCGCTCTGCGGCTCCACTGCCGTCCTCCTCGCCGTCGCAGCGTGCAGCTCGTCGGACCCCGCCTCTCCGCCTTCGACGCCCTCCGACGCGGGGGCTGCCCTCGACGCTGCGGCCGACGCACCGATCGCCGATGGGGGAACTTTGCCCGACGCCGCGCCCGTACCCACGCCCGCCGAGACGCGCGCCATCGCCAAGCTCACCAGCGTGTGCGTGGCGGCTCCCACCGACTTCGGCACGTACGGCAGCATCGTCAGCTACGATCGCTACGAGCTGGCGAACCCTTCCTGGGCCGGCACCGATGCGGCGATGCCGCTCCAGGTTTTCGCGCCCAAGGGCGGCGCTGCGACCCACCCGGTCATCTTCTTCTCGCACCCGTTCGGTGGCAACGACTGGCACCGCATGCTCGGTCTGTTCGAGTTTCTGGTGAGTCGAGATCTGGTGGTCGTCTTCGTTCCCTACGCCACCACCAACGTCACCAGCTGTGGGCGCTACGACACGCTCTGGGGCGGCTTCCAGCGAGCGGTGGACGTGCTGGGCACGGCGGCGGGCATGGACACCTCGCGCGCGGGCTTCGTGGGACACTCGTTCGGTGGCGGCGCCACGCCATGGATTGCCCACGAAGGCATCACCAAGCGGGGTTGGGGCGCGAAGGCTTCGTTCCTCTTCACCAGCGCGCCCTGGTACGGCTTCCGCATGATGCCCGCCGACTGGGCCGACTTTCCCGCGGGCACGCGGCTCACGACCATGGTGTACGCCGACGACGCGGTGAACGATCACCGGATGGCCATCGACGACGTCTGGCAGCCGTTCCCGGGCGCGAAAAGCTACGTGCGCCTCGCTTCCGACGCGCACGCCAGCTGCAAGCTGGTGGCCGACCACGGCACGCCCTCCTGCGCTGCGCAGTTCGATACCTTCGACTCCCTCGATAGCTGGGGTGTGTGGCGACATCTGCACGCGCTCATCGCCTGCACCAACGACGCCGACGCCGCCGCGTGCGCCATCGTCTCGGGCTCCGCCGCGACCGCGAATGCCATGGGCGTATGGACCTCCGACGGCGCCGCGGTGGCCCCGGCCGAGCACCTGGCTACGCCCACACCGAGCAAAGCCGATGCAGACTACACGTTCGGCTACACGGGCAGCAGCAAGTACCCCTGCGTGAAGTAGGCCGGTCAGTCGGCGTCTTGCACCTTGCGGAGCGCCTCGCCGGTCTTGCGGAGGGCCTCGCCGAGGCGAACCTGCTGCGCAGCGAAGCGCTCCAGCGCGTCGCCCGCAACGCCCAGGCCGAAGCTGGCCCAGGTGCTCGCGATCTCGACGAGGGTTTCTTTGATCTGCGCCTCGCGCGTGGTGCTGGTGGGCTCGGGCGTCGTGGTCGTGGTCGCGGTCTCTTCGCTCATGGGGTCTCTCCTTCTTCGTCTTCTTGGGGAACACAGGCGCTGCACACGAACAGCCGCGGCGCGTCCATGGTGGGCATCACCGCGAGGTGGGCTTCGGTGCCGCGCGGCATCTTCTCGGCGCACCGCCCGCAGGCGGTCTCGCGCGTGAGCCGCACCGCTTGAAAGGCGATGGCCTCGCGGAGCGCCGCCTGCGCCAGCGATCGCTCGAGCCGCTCGTTCATCTTCTCGCGCTTCTCTTCGAGTGCCTGCGCGGCGCGCTTCAGGCGATTCTCCATGCCCTCGCCGGCGACGTCGGCGGCCTTCACCGCGTCTTCGAGGATGGTCCGCACGAGGTTCGACACCGGCACCCGCAGGTTGTCGGCGAAGCGTTTCAGCTCCCGCTCCAGCACCGCCGGCACGCGGGTGTGGAGCACGCGCTCCTTCTTCTCACCGCCGTCCTGCGCGGCGGAAGATTCGTCCTTTTCCGGCTCGCGCCGACCCTTTTCGGAAGCGTGTGTCACGCCGTGATACATACGGCGGCGTGTGACACGCGTCAAGGCGACCCCCAACGTTTTCCCGCCATAGCGGGCCTCGGACGCGCCGTGGCCATTCCTGACGCGCGAAGAACTTTCGCCAGGTTCGACGCCGCATTGCATCAAGCGCGTGAACCTTCGCGACGTCCTTTCCCGTCGCACCGAACGCCTGCTAATGAGCCGCTACCACCATGTCGAACGATCCGAAATCCTCTTCCACGATGGCTGCTGCACGTCCCTCGATGATGCCGAAGGAGTACGACTTCTTCCGTGTCGTCCAGGACTACCTCGACAAGGCCGCGGTCGCCGCGAACCTCGAGTCGTACGTCGCCACCATCCTGAGCCAACCCAAGAACGAGCTCATCATCAACTTCCCGGTGAAGATGGACAACGGCGAGGTCCGTCTCTTCAAGGGCTACCGCGTCCAGCACAACAACCTGCTCGGACCGTTCAAGGGCGGGATTCGCTACCATCCAAGCGTCACCCTCGACGACGTGAAGGCGCTCGCCTCCATGATGACCTGGAAGAGCGCGCTCATGCGTCTTCCCTACGGCGGCGGCAAGGGCGGCATCAAGTTCGACCCCACCGCGGTCTCCAAGGCGGAGCTCCAGCGCATCACGCGCCGCTTCACCCACGCGCTCGGTGAGAACATCGGACCGGAGTACGACATCCCGGCGCCGGACATGGGCACCAACAGCCAGACCATGGCCTGGATGATGGACACCTATTCGAACATGGTGGGCTCGGCGCAGAAGCAGAGCGTCAAGGGCGTCGTCACCGGCAAGCCCGTGGCTTCCGGCGGCACCCTCGGCCGCACCAAGGCCACCGCCCAGGGCATGGTCTACTGCCTCATCGAGTGGGCTCGCGAGCACAACTTCGATCTCGAAGGCAAGACGATGATCGTCCAGGGCTTCGGCAACGTGGGCTCGTACACCGCGCTCATCCTCGCCAAGCTCGGCGTCTCCACCGTCGCCGTCGGCGATCACACCGGCTACCTCTACAACCCCGAAGGCTTCAACGCCCACAAGCTCCAGGAGTACGTGGCGAAGACCGGGTCCATCGCCGGCTACCCCAACGGCAAGACCATCACCCGCGACGAGTTCTTCTCCACCAAGGCCGACATCTTCGCGCCCTGCGCCCTCGAGAACCAGATCGGCGAGGCCGAAGCCAAGGCCCTCGACGTGAAGCTCGTGGTCGAAGGCGCCAACGGCCCCTGCAACCCGGTGGGCGAGAAGATCCTCGAAGACAAGGGCATCCCGATCCTCCCGGACGTCCTCGCCAACTCCGGCGGCGTCACCGTCAGCTACTACGAGTGGGTGCAGAACAAGCGCTCGGAGAGCTGGAGCGAAGAAGAAGTCGACGAGAAGCTCGAGAAGGCCATGAAGCGCGCCTACAAAGAGGTCGCCGACTTCTCGCGCACCAAGAAGGTCACCTTCCGCATCGCCGCCTACGCCGTCGCCCTCGGACGCATCCAGGCTGTGTACAAGGAGCGCGAGATCTTCCCCTGATCTCCCGCGTGTGACCTGAACATCGGGCGCCCTCGCACTTCGCGGGGGGCGCCCGTTTTCTTTTGCGGTCACGAATTCGCCCGGCCGACCGATAGCCACTGGTGCGCACGCGAAACCGGCTCTTGCTCTTCCTTCTGGTGCTCGTGGGCGCCCTGGGCGAGGTCTGGCGCACCACCAGCTTCGACGATCTCGAGCTCGGTGGGCACCCCTGGCGCGATCCGGATGCCTTGTTCCGCGTCGCAAGCCGCACCCGCGACGTGGTCGTGGAGCTCCTGATCCGGGCGCAGGGTCGCTCGCCCGTGGCCTACCTCGTCCTGGTGATCTTCGTCGCCGCTTCGTTCGTGCTCCGTGCCCGCGCGCATCACGTGGCCACCGCGGTGCCCTTGCCCTGGCGGGGAGCGGGAAGGCGTGCCCGGCTCGTGTGGGGCGGCGCTCTGCTGGTGGCGGCCATCCCGCAGGTGCCGGTGGTGCCCGCGTTCGCCCTGTGCGCCGTGGCCATCGAGCTCGGCTTCCGCCTTCGCTTCCGCGACTTGCTCGGCGCCCTTCGCCGCGGGCGCGCGCCCGGGTTCGAGCTCGAGCCGGCATCCGGCGAAGCGTCGTCTTCGGTGCCCATCCAGCGCGCTTGGGGTCGAGGCGGCGCCGAGGTGCTCATGCACAGACGCGACGCGTCTCCCGCATCGTACCGCACCGCCCACGCGCAAGAGCTCTTGCGCGTCGAGTACCGGAGACCTGCTCTGCTCCGCGGCTGCGCGCTGCTCGCGGTCCTCGGCGCCGCATGGCTCTTGGTGGTGGCCGGGCCGGCGGAAGCAACGTCCGTGGAGCCTTTGCCTTCGTCGCGTGGGCGGTCGGTGGTGGCCGCTACCGCGCAGCCGGCGGAAGTGCCCAGCACGCGTTCGCCGCAAGACCCCCGGCGCGAGTCGTTCTCACTCGGCGAGTGCCTCGACGAAGGCGCATTGCGCGACGTGCCCGAGGTGAGCCCGGCGCCAGAGACTGCTCGAGACGGTGCGTTCTACGTTCGGTGGATTGCCCGCGCAGAGCCCGGACCACCCGCGCCCGAGGACGACGATCCCCGGCCCAAGAGGAAGCTGCACCCGATCTGGGATAC
>JABFRG010000998.1 GCA_013141295.1 Polyangiaceae bacterium | reverse complement strand
ACCATGCGCCATAGACTCGCACCTTCGAGCGCTGCGGTGATGGCGGTGCTCGTGCTCAGTGCCTGCCAACGTGCCGAGGAACAGCGCAAGACCGAAGAGGAGACCGCGCGGCGGTACGACTATGTCGCCAAGCTCGCGGACCGCGAAGGCGCGAAGGCGGCCTACAAAGTCATGTCGCGCGCCGACATTCGCTTCGAAGACGGCTTCAGCGAGATGGACTTCGATCCGCCCGGCGACGTGCGAAACAAGGCGTTTCGCTGGATAGGTCGGCGAGCGCATTTCCTGCTCAAGCGGCACGGCGACAAGAAGATGCGCCTCCTGGTGGCGGGCTGGGCCAACCTGAAGGTCATCGACACGCGTCCGATCTTCTCCGTGCGCTTCAACGGTTCCATCGTCGCAAGCGATCCGGCCACCGCGGAAGGGGCTATCGGCACCGACGTGGTCGTCGAGCCCTCGCGCTTCGGTGGCGGCGAGTGGGCCGACGTGTACTTGCAGCTCTCGAGCGTGGGGTACGACTGGGCCAACCCCCCCGCTCTCAAGGTCGCACTCGTGACCGAGGTCTCGTGGACGGAAGTGCCCTAGCCAATCGTCGTCGCGCCTTGCGGTACTCGCAACTCCCCCAAAATCCTCGGTCTTCAAACTGATCGGTGCTCTAGCAGTGGCCTCGA
Organism: Polyangiaceae bacterium; assembly: GCA_013141295.1. Lineage (GTDB taxonomy): Bacteria > Myxococcota_A > Polyangia > Polyangiales > Polyangiaceae > JABFRG01. The sequence continues at coordinate 5,834 of JABFRG010000998.1, read as the reverse complement.
TCACCTTCGCCCTGCCGTGACAACGGCCGCGAACTCTGCTCAAGTCCCCGGGCAGAACGCTCAACGCTGAGCGCGTCATCCCTGCCCCAGAGCCCATCGAGGACTTCATGACGTCGGACAACCTATGTGTGCTTTGCGGCACTGAGCTGCGCGTGGCGATCGAGGCCCCTCCCACCACGTACGCCGCTCCCGGTGCGTACGGTGTGTCCGAGTGCCCCGCCTGCGGCTTGGGACACACGTCGCCTGCGCCGTCGGAAGCTGCGCTGCGCGATCTTTACGCGCAGGACTACGGATACGGGGCACACGACCTGATTGCCCCGGAGAAGCGCTGGAGATCGGCGCAAATCCTCTCTCGTGTGGTCGGCGCGAGCGACCACAGCATCCTGGATATCGGGTGTATGCAGGGCTTCTTGCTCGATGCCGCAAAGGCGCGAGGCATCGCCCGTCGCCAGGGCATCGAGCTCTCGCCCGGCCCCGCGGAGGAAGCGCGCCGAAAGGGGCACGACGTCTTCGGCGGGACGGTCGAAGAGTTCGCGCGAGACCGGGGTGACGCGCCGGGCTTCGACGTGATCGTCGCGCAGCATGTGCTGGAGCACGTCGTGGACCTTGCCTCCTTCGTCGCCACGACCCGCCAGTTGCTGGCGCCCGGCGGCAAGCTCTGTCTCTGTGTCCCCAACTTCTCGTCCAAGCTCCGACGCGCGCTCCCTCGGTCGTGGAGCTGGTACCAGGTCCCCGCGCACGTTTACCACTTCACGCTTCCGTCGCTTACGCGGCTGCTCGAGAAAGTCGGACTTCACATCGACCAAAGCTTCGAGAATGGTGGCGACTCACTCTTCCTCCTGATGACCGGTGTGAACACCCTCAGTAGCAAGGCGCCTGGGCAGATGCGAAAGGCGCCCTCGATGGCGCTGCGTTTGGGGGTGCGTCCGGTGAGCCGCGTGCTGCGTTCATACTTCCACCTGGGCGACGACGAGCTCATGGTGGTGGCCAGCGAGCAGAAACACTAACGGGCATCGATACGGTTCGCGACGATGCCGTTCAGTTCGTCACTCTTCATCCACGTATTTCTTCCACTCTTCTTCCTTGCCTATTGGGCAACGCCCAAGGCGCAGAAGAACTGGACTGCAATCGTCTTCAGCCTCGGATTCTACGCCTGGGGAGCTCCCCGCTTCCTGCCCGTCGTTCTCACGCTCGGCATCGTCGACTACTATGTGAGCCACGCCATTGCTCGCGCGGTCGCGGCCGAGCGTGTGCGTGTGGCCAAAGTGTTGCTGGGCCTGGGCGTGACCGTACACTTGTCGATGCTGGCGTACTTCAAGTACTCCAACTTCTTCGTCGCGCAGGCCAACGCAGTCCTGCCCTCGTTGGGTGTTCACGAGCTGAAATGGGTGGAGGTGGTCCTCCCGATCGGTATCTCGTTCATCACATTCGAGGAAATTAGCTACCTCGTCGACGTCTATCGCCGGGACGCACACCCCTCACGGCGCCTCTCGCACTACGTCCTCTTTCTGACCTTTTTTCCTCACTCCATCGCCGGCCCCATCTTTCGCTGGAAGGACCTAGAGCGCCAGCTCGCCGAACGCTCCCAATCGTGGTCATTGGCGCGCGAAGGCTTCGAACGATTCAGCCTGGGCCTTGCAAAGAAGGTGCTGGTCGCGGACTCCGTGGCAATCATTGCCGACGGCGTGTTCGGTCTTCCGCTTGCACAGCTCTCCTCGGCCTGGGCCTGGCTCGGAGCCATCGCGTACACGCTCCAGATCTACTTCGATTTTTCCGGGTACTCCGACATGGCCATCGGGCTGGGCAAGCTGGCCGGCTTCCAGTTCAAAGAGAACTTCAATCAGCCCTACATCGCATCGAGTATCGGGGAGTTCTGGCAGCGCTGGCACATTTCGCTCTCCAGCTGGCTGCGCGACTACCTCTACATACCGCTCGGGGGCAACCGCGCCGGGCGGGCGCGCGCCACCGTCAATATCGTCCTCGTTTTCACCATCTCCGGCCTGTGGCACGGCGCAGCATGGACCTTCGTGGTGTGGGGTCTGTTCCACGGCGTGCTCGTAGCTGTCGAGCGGCTCCTCTCGCGGTTCACGTTCCGCCCGCCCCGCTTCCTACAGCACACTCTGACACTGGTGCTGGTGGTCGTTGGCTGGGTCTTCTTTCGCGCGGCATCGCTGTCACACGCATTTGCAATGCTGCGCTCCATGTTCGGCGCGCCGGCGACGGAAGCGCTCCACCCGTTCTTCGGCGAGCTTTGTCCTCGCTTTGCGATGGCGGCGCTGGCCCTGGGCGGCCTGATCACGTGCCTGCCCATTCTGTGGAAGGGTAGGCCTCTCGGCGAATCATCCTCTCGCCGCCTCGGAATGCTGCGAACCATCGCGTCGCCGCTGCTCTTCGCGCTCTCTGCGATGCACTTGACCAACGCGCGCGTCACCCCACTCATCTACTTCAAGTTCTAGCCGTGAAGAACGCCCCCTCCGCCGCGCTCACCACGTTGTACCTGGCCCTGGCTGTGGCGCCGCCCCTGGCCATGGCCCTCGGCGCCCCCGACGCCGCGGTGAATGGTGCGCTCCCGCCCGCTGTGAGGCCACAGTTCTCGAGCCGAGCCTTCACCAGCGAGAGCTATCAGCACGAGAGCACGCATTGGTTCGAGGCCGGGCTGGGCCTCCGCGGCGTCGCAGTGCACGTCGACAACAGCATCCTCTACCACGCGTTCCGAGAGACCAAGACGGGCGCCCCGGTGAAGGTGGGTACCGGCGCCCTGTTCAACGACGAAGACATTGCCTACTTCAGCAAGACCGGAAACGATCTTCCGAAACCGGAGGAGCTCGACCGTCTGGCCGCCCTGATAAAGCGGGCGCAGGTCGAGCTGGCGCGGCGCGGCGGCGCACTCGTTCCCGTGGTCATTCCCAGCAAATCCACATTGTATCCGGACGACGTTCCCCCCGCGTGGCGCCAGGGCTTGGGCTTCCCTCGTCCCTCGGATACCCACGTGTACGGAGCCTTCCGCGCGGCGCTCGAGCGCCATGGAGTCACGTTCGTGGACGCGCGAGCCCTTCTCACCCAGAGCCAGCATCCGCGTGAGGACCTGTGGGGGCTCGACGGTCGCCACTGGTCGTACTTCGGGGCGTGCCTCACCATGCGGGCGGTGTTCGAAACGTACGCTCGCATGAGCGCGCGGCCAGCGCCGCCCTACGAGTGCGTTCTCCAGCGAAACCCGGCGCCCCCTGCGTGGCACGACGACTATGATCTCTTTCGCCTTTTGAATGTATGGGGAGCAAGCCCCTCTGCGACCATCACGGCCAACGTTGCGCATCCCGAAGCGGCAACCACTAAAACAGCGAGAGCACCGAAGACGGTCTTCATCGGTACGAGCTTCACGTGGGCGCTCCTGAAAGACTCCTCGGCAGCAGCAGCCACCCAAGACGCCCACTTTCTTTACTACAACAAGCTCGTAGTGACCTGGCCGACGGGGGAGCAGGCCCCCGTCGATCCCAAGTCTGCTCTGTGGCAGCAGTCCGTGTTGGGCCAGGACCTCTACGTGCTCGATATTCTCGAGACCTACCTGCCGTCCCAATATGCCACGGAGTTTCTGGGCGACCTAGCCGCGCAACTGGGTGCGTCGGCCGAGCCCCGGTGAGAGAATCCGCGCGAACTAACGCAACTCGCGCAGCGCACCCTGAATCTGCCGCGGCACCCGGTGCGTCTCGCTGGCGCCGCGCAAGGACCTCTGGCGTCGGAGCTTCCTCGCCAGCTCCGTCACGCTACTATCCGCCGGCGACGCCGGCGGTTCCCACTTGACCACGCGATGGAGTGCGGCGCGGCTCGATGCACCTTCAGCAGGCCGGGTCTCGCTTCGCGCACCTGGGTGCCTCTACCAGACCGGGCGCTCTTCCGCCCTCCTTGGCCTGGTTGAAAGGCGCCGAATGCCGTGGGGGCTCGTCCCCGTCAGTGTGGAGGACGCTCGTGATGCTCGTGGCCAGTTCGTGGGGCACACGGCGCGCTAGCGCGCAACGCCGGACTTAGCGGGACTCAGACCGGGGGGAAGCTCGGTCGGGATGGAGGCCATCCAGTCGAGCTGTGCGCCAACTAAGACTTCGCGCAGAGTCACATTAGTTTCGCATCCGTCCGTGCATCGATTGGGGTTTCGTTCGAGAATTCGTAGCGATTCGTCGCCAGAGCACCGAAGTCGTCTGCGTTGTCGCATCTGGACGTGCCATGACGGCGAAGCCGCACCCCCGACCTTCCTACGTCACGTTCCCGGTTACCACCCTGCGGGTCGACATTGGCGGCCACCCATTGAGCTCGAGCACGGTACCCGACAGCGTCGACCCGAGGTTGTTGGCGATCAGGTATCGATCGTGGGACGTAACTCCGCCTGGAACCGGGGACTGGCTCACCACGACGCCGTACGCCGAGTGCGCGCCATAGTCGGCGTCCTGGGCCGCTGTGAATGTATTCCCCACGATGGAGAAGCTCATCGATTGATTGCCCGCGACATTGATCGCGGCCCAAGACCCGCTCGACTGTCGCCCCCATGCAGTGAAGTACGAGTTGGAAATCGTAAAATTCTTTGCGCTGATAACATTAAAGCAATAGCTGTCGAGGTTCATCATCTCGCCATCCAGCCACTGACCCCCCCAGAACATTCAGACTGTCCATAACGAAGCCCACTGCGCCTAGCGACTGAGCCGAAGCCCAGCAGCCAATAAAGACGCACCGGTGCATGGCTGACGCGTAGAAGCACGAAACGCTTCCGTTGTCAGCGATGCACGAAATGAAGCGAATAGATGCCGGCGGCGGGAGGGCGGTATTCACCGTATTATGGAACCTCCAGGAGTGCTCACCGCCAAGCACGAACACCGATTCGAGGACCCACCCCTCTGTCCAAGTATCCAGCCAGATACCGAATTTATTCGACCCCGGCGGCCACGCCTGAAGGGGAGTTTGGCCTTGCAGCTGCCGCATATAGACCAGTACGTCCGTGACGATCCAGTTAATGGCATTCTGGGACCTTATTCCGAACTGGTAAATTCCGACCATCTTGACCAGCCGGATGGTAACCGTCGTTGACGGCCGACGTACTAAGCAACGGCGGGTCGCACATAATCCCACAATAGACGTCATAAATAGACAGATTCGACAGTAGAATTCCGTTGGCCCCTGACGTTGAAAACCTGACTGCGGCTCCGGATGTCTGCGCACCAACGACGAGCGGCTCGATCCGTACGTGAGACAGTTCGCAACGCTGCACGCCTCCAAACAGAATGGTAGTCGCGTCGGCCCCGCTCTTCTTTATGAAGGTATTTGCACGATTGTCTCCGACAAGTCTCACTCCATTCCCATTTATCTGGATCGCAGTGTTCACTCGGTAGACGCCAGGCGGAATGTAGACGGTTCCACCTCCACGGCCTGCAACGTAGTTGATGGCTGCCTGGATCGCGGGCTGGTCGTCGGCAGCGCCCGCGCCGGTTGCACCGAACCAGCGCACGTTCAACGCTCCGGTGAATATCCGCGTCCAGCGGCCGGGCGAACCTACGGCAATGGCGGTGGGTCTGACGATCGTGCCGCCATTGTCGGCCTCCATCGACGTATTGTCCCAGTAGAAGAGTCCTCCGCCCCCGTCGGGAGGCGCTACACTCACGTATCCCCCCAGCACCATGACCGGGTTGGTGGTCGACCCCGTGATAGTGCGCAAATTTGCTAACGTATGGGTGTAGACCTCATCGTGGCGGCCGCCTTCTCGTCTTCCGTGGCGGCTTGGGTGTGATGTCCACGACGTTGGCGAGCACGTGAACTTCGCTCTGGTACGTCGCGGCAAGCAGAGCCCATGCTTG
>JABFRG010000265.1 GCA_013141295.1 Polyangiaceae bacterium | reverse complement strand
CCTACAAGCCGGCCTCGTCCTCCTTGGCCGGCTTGTAGGTGAGCAGCGTCACCGACGTCGCGTCGGGGGCGGGCTTACCCCCTTGAACGACCCCGAGTACGCCCCCGGTCTTGCACACCGCCAGGCGAATGGGCTCGCGGGCGTCTTTCTTCGATGCCGGCAGCGTCTCGGTGCCGAGGACCTTGCCCGATGCATCCTTCACATCGAGCGTCGACGGCTTGCCCGCAGCGACGTTCACCACGAGCGAGCCGATCTGCACCCACCCGGCGGGGGCTTTCTCCGACGTGGTGGCCGTACATTTTCCGGCCGCGCTCGCGTGGGTCGTCTCGGTGCTCGGCGCATCGCCGCCGGACTTCGCGGGCGGCGCGCTCCCACCGCAAGCAGGAAGGGAGAGCGCGAGCACCACCGCTGCGAGGCCGAGCTTCGTCATCGCGACATGCTCGCGTGCGCGAAGCGCCGATGCAAGGGTCATCGCTTGCGGGCAGAGCTCACGTGTACCTCGGTCTCCGGCTTGCTGCCGGTGGCCCGAAGGTAGGCGCGACGCCCCGCGAGCCGCGCCGCCTCCATGCGCTCGGAAGCGCTCGCACCGTGCGGGAGCGCCTGCATCGCCCGGCGAATCTCCGCCCGCGCCGCCTCGAGGATGCGCGGATCGTCGGTCAGACCCCGTGTGGAGATCGACAGCTCGTCGCTGCCCTCCCCGACGGTCACGAAGAGCGCCCCCCGCTCCGCGAGGCCGCGGCGATCCCGCAGCATCTCCGGGGTGATCTCCAGACCATCGGCGAGGCGCACGCGCCCGGAGGCGAACGCCTCTTCGCGCCGCACCACGCCCCCCGCGAGGCTGCCCGCGAGCCCATTTTCCAGCACGCACACCGACCCCACGCCCGCGTCGCGCGCCAGCTCCGCGTGCGCGTGAAGGTGCCGCAAGGTGCCGTGCAGCGGCACGAAGGCCTTCGGCTCGGTGAGACCGATGAGCCGGGCTTGCTCTTCCCGGCACGCGTGACCGCTCACGTGAATGCCCGGCGCCCGCTCCCGGGTCACCACGTCGATGCCCCGGCGCAGGAACGAGTCCACGAGGGCGCCCACCTCGAGCTCGTGCCCGGGAATGACCCGGCTCGAGAAGACGATGCGATCGCCCTTCTGCGCGGCCATCACCGGGTGCGTCCCGGCGGCGATGCGCGCGAGCGCGGCCTCTGGCTCACCTTGGGAGCCGGTCACGACCGCCAGCACGTTCTGTCGCGGGAGCTCGCGGACCCGCGCCGAGGGCCAGGTGAGATCGGTGGGCCACGAGAGAATGCCCACGTCCCGCGCCAGCCGGGTGTGCGTCTCCATGCTGCGCCCCACCAGCACCAGCCTTCGCCGGGTGGCCCGGGCCACGTCGCCCAGGAGCTTCATGCGGTGGGCGTTGGAGGCAAACATCGCCACGATGACCGCGCCTTCCGCCCCAGTCACCGCGCGCTCCAGCGCTGCGCCCACGTCGGACTCGGACCCCGAGTGGCCCGCGGCATCGACGTTGGTGGAGTCGCTGAGGAGCAGCGAAACCCCTTCGCGGCCCCAGTCCGCGAGGCGCTCGGTGTCGAAGCCGGCCCCCACCACCGGGGTCTCGTCGAACTTGAAATCGCCCGAATGGACGATGCGGCCAGCCGAGGTCTCGATGCCCAGCGCGGTGGCGTCGGCGATGGAGTGGGTCACGTCGATGGGCTCGATGCGCAGGTTTCCCACCCGGAACGCCTCGCGACCCTTGGTCTCGAACAGCCGGGCGTGCCCCAGCACCTCGTGCTCCCGGGCGCGCTCCCGAAGCAGCGCGAGGGCGTAGCGCGGGCCGTAGATGGGCACGTCGAAGCGGCGCAAAAAATACGGCACCGCCCCCACGTGATCCTCGTGCCCGTGGGTGAGCACCAGCGCCCGCACCTCGAAATCGGCGCTCTCCAGGGCGTCCCAGCGGGGGTGCGCCACGTCGACCCCCAGCGCCGCGCTCTCGAAGGTCACGCCACAGTCGATGACGATGGCGTCGCGCCCATCGACGATGGCCATGCAGTTCATGCCCACTTCGCCCAGCCCGCCCAGTGGCAGAATCCGCACCATTCAGCTCCACCTATCGCACGGATCCCACCGCCCCGACCATTCAGCGCTTTCGAAGTGCTGCAAATGGTGCATAAATGGCTGTCCTCACCCATGTCCATGGCCCCGGTGGCACAGCTTCGATTCGCGATCGTGACCGGCAAGGGCGGCGTGGGCAAAACGACCGTCAGCGCAGCCATGGGCGTTCGCCTTGCGAGCGAGGGCAAGCGCGTGCTCATCGCCATGTGCAACGCGAAGGAGCGCCTGTCGACCATGCTGGGCACCCCGCCCATCGGTCCCGACGTGCTCGAGATCACTCCGCAACTCTCCGCCGTGAACATGGAGCCCGAGCAGGCCCTCGAGGAGTACGGGATGATGGCGCTCAAATCGCGCGCCCTCTACACGCTGCTGTTCGACAACAAGTACGTGCGAACGTTCTTTCGCGCCGTCCCGGGCATCCACGAGTGGGCCATGCTGGGCAAGGCGTGGTGGCACACGACCGAGCTGCTCCCCAACGGGCAGAACAAATACGACATCGTGATCCTCGACGCGCCGGCCACCGGGCACGGTCTCGACATGCTGCGCGTGCCCAAGGTCATCACCGAGGTGGTGCCGCCGGGGCTGCTCCGTCGCGACGCCGATCGCGCCTGGCAGATGTTCCAGGACCCGAAGCTCACCGGCGCGGTTCTCGTGGCTTTGCCCGAAGAAATGCCCACCACCGAGACGCTGGAGCTGGCCACCGCGCTCCGCACCGAGCTGCACATCCCGCTCGCCAAGGTGGTGGTGAACGGCGTGCTGCCTCCGCTCTTCTCACGCGAAGAGGCGGCGCTCCTCGAGCGCCTCCCGGACGGCATGGCCGAGACGGTGGAGGCCGACGCGGGCCTCGCAGCCAAGCGCCGCGCCATCCGTGAGCGCATCCAGAGCGAGTGCATGACGCGCTTGAGCCAGGGTCTCGACCTCGCGCCGACGACGCTGCCGCTCCTCTTCGAGGACGCTGCGCGTCCCGATGCGATCCGAAACCTCGCGCGACGCTTCTGATCACCAACGTGTGTCTCGTCGCACACGCTTTGGGCACCGTCGCATGCGTCGATGGACCTCCGTCGAGAGCTCCTCGAGCGCTCGTCGCGTCGCCATCGCGATCACGCGGAGCACTCCGCGAGGTCGAAACGGTCGTCGAGAGCACCTCCAGCGTTCCAGATTTTGTTCAAATCATGGAATGTCGCACTTCGAAGTCGGGGTGGCCTTTTCTCGAGAAAGTGCGATTTCAAGCGGTTTTTTGCGAAATTTTCGCATTCCGCACTGGTCGAAATGTCACCCCTGCTCAGTTCGCGTTTTTCGTTGACGACGAACGTAGGTGACCATATACGTCATGTAGATTCCTTTTGCAGGAGGAAACCATCATGGCTGCTAAGAAGAGTGCGAAGAAGACGGCTGCTAAGAAGCCCGTCGCGAAGAAGACCAAGACCACCAAGAAGGCGGCGGGCAAGACCGTCAAGAAGAGCGCGAAGAAGCGCGCTGCCGCCAAGAAGCCGGCCAAGAAGGCCGCCAAAAAGGCTGCCAAAAAGCCAGCTAGGAAAGCCGCCCCAAAGGCGGCGAAGACGGGTGGCGGTCGCTCGGCTGCGAAGAAGCCGGCGAAAGCAGCTCCCCCCGCAGGGGTTCCCTCGATGCTCGGCGGTGCGCCGACCTCGAACCGGGGCCTGGACGACGGGGAAGAGTAGTCACCATCTCACTGGAAGTTTCCAGTGAGAACAAAAGCTGAGAGGCGTAGGCAACACTGCCTGCGCCTTTTGGCTTTTGTGCTTTCCAGTGGGAGCGGTCGGAATCGTAGCGCCGTGGGGGCCCACTGCGCGCCTGGTGAGCCGGGCGCGCGAGCACCGGTGCTCGGGCGGAGGGTGTGCGCGCGTGTAGGTGCTGAACAATTCGTTCCGACCTCTGATCTGGGGCTCGGCGACGAGGTTCGAGCGCTCGACGCCGCAAGTCATCGCAAAGACTGGTAGCGTCGCTCATGTGCGGTGGGGCGATGTTCAAGAGGGTGGAAGCAACGTGCGAGCTCTTCGGGGCGAGCGCGGTGCCGAGCCGCTTCGGGGTGAACCCCGAGGACGACGACGTGGATACACAGCGCATCGCGCGAGGGAGAGTGCGGACGACCGCACGACCTCTCGCGCCGGACGAGACCGGTTGATGCGCCCCATCGCATTCTTCTCCGCATGAGGCACGAGACGCTGGTGGTGCAGGCCGTGGCCTCCGCGATGCTTGCGGATGGTGCGTGGAGCTCGGCCGACCTGGTGACCCGCGGCGCGATGGTCTTCGACAAGCGGCCGCGGTGGATGGTGGCGGCGGTGAGCGCCGTGATGGCGACGCACCCGACGCGCGAAGGCGTCACGGTGGCCGAGCTGGTCGCGCTTCTTTCGTCTCGCCCAGGGGTCATGCGCGCGATCCGTCGGGCCCACGCGGTGGTGCGCCGCTGGGCGATACCGTTGGTGACGCTCGTGCCGCCGCGATGGCCGGTGCCGGCGTTTGCGTCCGCGAATGCGCTCGCTTCGTGGCTCGAGCTCTCCCCGGCAGAGCTTGCTTGGTTCGCCGACGTGAAGGGCCTCGGGCGCGATCCCGAGCTGGACGAGCCGCTGCGCCACTACCGAGTGCACTGGGTTCCCAAGCGCCGCGGCGGCGTGCGGCTCCTGGAAGCGCCGAAGCCGCGGCTGCGGGACATGCAGCGGCGGATGCTCCGGGAGATCCTCGATGCGATCCCGCCGCACGATGCTGCGCACGGCTTCCGGCGCGGGCGCGACGCGCGCTCCCACGCGGCGCTTCACGAGGGGCAGGCGGTGGTGCTTCGGGTCGACCTGGAAGACTTCTTCTTGTCGATCTCGCTCGCCCGCACCGTGGCGACGTTCCGCAGCGCGGGGTACACGGACGACGTTGCGCATCTGCTGGGGCGCCTTTGCACGCATCGCACGAACGCCTCATGCCCGCTCCCGGTGCTGGGCGCCTACCCCACCGAGGCCGACCTGCGCGCCCGTCGAAACGCCGAACGCCTCGCTCGCGCGCTCCACTTGCCCCAAGGAGCGCCGACGTCGCCTGCGGTGGCGAACCTGTGCGCGTATCGGCTCGACGTCCGTCTGGAGGCTGCTGCGGCCTCTGTAGGGGCAACCTACTCGCGCTACGCCGACGACCTGGTGTTCTCCGGCGGTGAGGACTTCGCGGCGCGGGCGCACCGGTTCGCGGCGTTGGTGGGCGGCGTGGTGCTCGACGAGGGCTTCCGGGTGAACCACCGGAAGACGCGCATCATGGGCCGCGGAGCGCGGCAGCTGGTGGGCGGCCTGGTGGTGAACGCCCATGCGCAGGTGCCTCGGGCGAGCTTCGACACCGTGAAGGCCATCGTCCGAAACTGCATCCAGTACGGACCCGCCTCGCAGAATCGCGACAGCCACCCGGACTTCCGTGCGCACCTGCGGGGCCTGGTGGGATGGGCCGGCGGAGCCGCCGATTCGCCCCGACGCGCCAAGCTCGACGCCTTGTTTCGCCAGATCGTGTGGTGAGCGGGCCTTCCGGTGCTGGCCCGGATTGTTCATGGTTCCGGGGCTGCATGTCACGATGCATCGGGAAATCTCGGGCGTACGGCGGTTCTCGACCCTGCGAAGGAACAACAGTCCGTCTCGGGTCTGCGATCCGGCGTGCGCCCCTCTTTCCCGCGCCTCGTGCCATTCGCCTACCGGCCCATGAACAATCCGGCTAAACGGGAGCCATGACCACGAAGCACAACGCCAAGTCCGCCCGCGCGAACTTGTGGGTGGCGAAGCAGCGCGCCGCGGAGGCCATGAGCGCCCCGCAGAAGCACGCGTTCGAAGCGCGACAGCGCTCGCTCCGCGACGCGACCCGTGCGGCCCGAGCGCTCGCGGCGCAGGCCGAACGGGCGGCCAAGGAAGCGGCGGAGAAGCCGAAGCCCGACGAGACCGCCGAGGCCGATGTGCCGGCGGAGGACGCGAAGGGATAGCACTACTTCGTCAGATTCGCCGTGAGTGGTCGTTCGAGGCGACGGGATTTCTCGAGCGAATTTGGATTTGGCGCGCGCAGAACGACTTCCTGTCCTTCGAGCACGACGAATGCAAATTCGCCGAGAAAGACCGAGCATCGGACGGGCACGAGGAAGAATCTGACGAAGTAGTGCTAGCCGCGGCCCAATTGTCCCGACCTGCGGAGCAGCCCGCGGCATCCAAAGGCGAACCATGATTCGCGCTGCATTTCCACCGCGGGGCGCATTGCGTACGGTGTGGCCCGATCTCGCCAAGGGCCTTCGCGCCGCGGCCACCACGCTCGTGCCCTTCTTTCTCGCGGCGCGGCTGGAAAGGCCCGAGCTGGCCTGGACGGCCCTCGGCGGATGGCTCGGAACCCTGGCCGATCCCGGCGGCGCCCGGGTGGTTCGCGCGCGTACCGTCGGGGGGTTCGTGATTGCCGG
>JABFRG010000897.1 GCA_013141295.1 Polyangiaceae bacterium | reverse complement strand
GGCTCCTCGTGCCGGCGGCCGCTGCGGCGCGCCGTGATCGCAAGAGCACCCCGCGTCCCGCATTAATTCCCTCAAGTCACGAGAATCCTACGCCTTGTCGCTGCCGCAATGGAGCCACACCCTTCCGAGATTCCAGTCCGCAAACGCAGGTCGCAAGCTTGCGTACGCGGTTTGGATGCGTGCCCACCGAGCCGTCCCGAGCGGCGTCGCAGCCCTGGTCGGCACCTCGGGCGCAGAGGATGACTTTCCACGCACTGCAGTCGGTTGCCTGGGCGGTCTCGCGTCCTCCGCCTTGCAAGCGAAGACCATGGAAGCCAACATCACGATCACGCTACGCTTCATAGAGCGCTCGCTAACACGGCGATCTGTGGGCGTAAAGCGAGGCGGGCCCACATCTCGAGGGAACAGGTGCTGCATGGCGCGCCATGCATGAAGGTCGTTGATGAGTTGTATGCATCCTATTCGCTGGTTGATTGGTGGGGGCGCGGTAGGTTGGGGGCATGTCGAACATGCACTTCACGTTTTTGGGGACGGGCTTGCGGGTGAACCGGGTGGGCTACGGCGCGATGCAGCTGACGGGGCCTGGCGTGTTCGGGCCGCCGCGGGATCCCGAGGGCGCGCTGGCGGTGCTGCGCGAGGCGGTGGCGTCGGGGGTGGACCACATCGACACCAGCGATTTCTACGGGCCGCACGTGACCAACGAGCTCATCAAGAAGGCGCTGCATCCGTACCGCGCGGGGCTCGTGATCGTGACCAAGGTGGGCTTTCGGCGGGGGCCCGACAAGTCGTGGCATCCGGCGGCATCGGCGGACGAGCTCACTTCGGCGGTGCACGACAATCTGAAGAACCTGGGGCTCGACGCCCTCGACGTGGTGAACCTGCGGGTGGGCGGCCCGCACGGCCCCAACGAGGCTCCCATCGGCGAGAAGCTGGCGGTGCTGGTGGACCTGAAGCGACAGGGGCTGGTGCGGCACATCGGCCTCAGCACCGTGAGCCTGGCGCAGTACGAGGAGGCGCGGGCGATGACCGACATCGTGTGCGTGCAGAACGAGTACAACCTGGTGAAGCGCAAGGACGACGCGCTCATCGCCCGGCTCGCCGCCGATGGCGTGGCCTACGTGCCGTACTTCCCGCTCGGTGGCTTCACGCCGCTGCAGTCGTCGGCGCTGGAGGACGTGGCCAAGGCCGCCGAGGCGACGCCGATGCAGGTGGCGCTCGCGTGGCTGCTGCAGCGGTCGCCGAACATCTTGCTCATTCCGGGCACGTCGTCGTTGGGGCACCTGCGCGAGAACCTCGCTGCGGCGAAGCTCGCGCTCACGCCGAAGATGCTCGAGACCCTCGACGCCATCGGTGCAGCGTGAGCGATCGCAAGGTCGCGCTCATCACCGGCGCCAACAAGGGCATCGGATTCCACGTGGCACGCAAGCTCGGCGCGACCGGCGTGCACGTGCTCATCGGCTCCCGCGATCGCGAGCGCGGCGAGGCCGCCGTGGCTACGCTGCGCAGCGAAGGCATCACCGCCGACGTGGTTGTGCTGGACGTGACCAAGGCCGACGTCATCGCGAGCGCCGTCGAGCAGGTGAAGGCCAAGCCCGGGCGGCTGGACATCCTGGTGAACAACGCCGGCATCGCTCCCGGCAATGCGCCGCCCTCCAAGGTGACGGTCGACGAGATGCGCGCCGCGTACGAGACCAACGTCTTCGGGGTGGTCGCCGTCACCAATGCCTTCTTGCCGCTGCTGCGTCTCTCGCCGACGCCGCGCATCGTCAACGTCTCCAGCGGCCTCGGCTCGCTGACCATGATGAACGATCCAGCTTCCCGGTGGTACGCGCTCAACGGGGCTGCCTATCCGACTTCGAAGAGCGCGCTGGATGCGCTCACCATCCAGTACGCGAAGGAGCTGCGGGATACGCCGTTCAAGGTCAACGTCATCTGTCCTGGCTATCGCGCGACCGACCTCGCAGGCCCCGGCGTGAACGCCAGTCGCGGCGCGAGCGACCCGGCGGGCGCAGCAGACATCGTGCTCAAGATGGCGCTCCTCGGTCCCGACGGTCCCACCGGACAGTTCTTCGACAGCGCGGGTGCCGTCAATCCCTGGTGATCCGCCTGGCCTCGCGCGCTACAGCTCCTTGGCGGCGAGCGCGCTGAGCTCGGGGTCGGCAGTGAGCCAGTCGAGGGTTTGCTTGAAGGCCATGATGGTCTGGGTCAGTACCTGCTGCGCGTAGGGGCCGGCGATCTGCAGCGCTTCGGTGCCCTTCGGGGCGCCGGCAGCGGTCGCGCGTACGAAGGGGTTCACCAGGAACTGCGAAGAGGCCAGGACCAGGAGGCGGGCCGGCGGAGCGCCTCTGACGGGGGCGTCACTCGGCGCGAAGGCCGACGTGAGGTGGCCCTGCACGACGGCGCCCAGATCGAACCTCGCCGTTGGGCCTCGAACCAGGCTTTGCCACTCGAGGTCGAAGGCGAAGCTCGCGGGGGCGGACGAGCTCGAGACGGCGCGTGGGCCGGTGCGTACCACCACCTTGAAAGCGCAGACCTCGGGCGCGAGACCGGCGCAGCGCACGGCATCCGGCTGCTTCTCCGGATGGAGCACGAGCGACGACGCGAAGGGCATCGCCAGCTGCGGTAGCCGGAACAGCGGCGCGAACGAGGTATCGAGGCGCTGGCTTTCGTTCTGCGCGAGAGGAATGCCGGGAAAGGGAATCCTCGAGGGACCGGTGACTTGCATCACGTCGATCGTGAAGGCGTCCGGATCGGTCACGGCGTCGCGCCGCATCTCGATGCCATAGCCAGCGAGGAGCCGTTCGAGGCCGCGAGAATCCAGCGATGGGCGCATCCGCGCATCGGACAGCGCGGAGCTCGAGGCGGAGGCGAAGACGGCAACGGCCTTGCCTCGCATCAGGAACTGGTCGATGCGGCGCAGCTCCTTCTCGGTATAGGGGCGCTGCGGCTGCGTGACGATGAGCGCAGCGAGGTCGTCGTCGAGGGCGTTCAGATCGACGGTTTCGAAGCGGTAGTAGGGGAAGTTCTGGGCGACGATGGCGTCCAGGTTCGCGCGCCCGAGATCGGGCGGAACGAGCAAGGTGGCCGAGAGCGCGTCTTCGCCGTGTCCACCCACCACACCGATGCGATGGGTCGCGGCCTGCGCTTCCTCGCGAAGCTCCCGGATCTTGGCGGAGAGCAGATACTCCACGCCGAGGCGATCGGTAGGCTGAAGCGATTTGATGGTCCCTGTCGCTTTTCCGTAGCTGAGCACGACACCGAAGTAGCCGTACACCGGCACGATGCCGTCGTCGTCCACGGTGAGATCGCGATGCTCCACCAGCGCCACGGGCGCGAGGCCCGACCTCTTCGCAGACGCGGCGATCACCGGCTCTTTGCCGTCGAGCACGCGGATCTCGATCTTGCCCGGCGCCGCAGCACTGTACGCGGCGAGGAGGCGCTCGAGGTCGCGGAGATACGCGTCGACATACGGCACGCCGCGCGTGATGATCACGTCGAGATGCACCGGCTCACCGAGCGAACGGAGCAGGCGCTTCGAGGCTTCGGAGATCCCGTGCGCGGGAGCAGCGGATGCGCGTGGCGTTGGCGCGGCCGCAGTCGTGGGCGCGGGCGTGGTGGGTGCTGGGGTGGGCTGCGCCCCACACGCGAAGAAGAGTGAAGCGGCGACGAGGAGCAGCAGCGCGCATGCAGCACCTTAGTCACGCCCCTCGCCGCACGTCACGCGCAAGAACGGGAGGGCGAGCCGAAGCCAGCATCTCGAAGAAGCACGTGGGCCTCCTCTGCGGCTGCGGTGCAGGCCGGAGCGCACGAAGGTGAGCAGGAGATTCAACTGCGTTCCCTCCCCCTTGCCCCTCCCGCAAGCGGGAGGGGAGCGCAGAGGGCCCAGCGACGTTCAGCTTCGCGGGAGGGGAGCGCAGAGGGCCCAGCGACGTTCAGCTTCGCGGGAGGAGAGCGCAGAGGGCCCAGCGACGTTCAGCTTCGCGGGAGGGGAGCGCAGCCCGCACCTATCCCATCCGCGCGAGTTTATCGGAAACGATAAGCCGTGGCCTCGCGATTCTGGGCCAATTTCGCGATCTTCGCGGTGGCACGGTGGCTGCTCCTGGGTCGGTCATGCATCCGTACATGACTTCTGCGGCACCTTCTTCCGCCTTCGATGGCGACCACTACGACCAGTTTCTCGCGGCGGTGCGCGCGCAGTTCGCCGAGGCCACGAAGCGTTCGCGGCACCTGTTTCGCACCGATGCGACCGACCTGTGGGCTGCGTATCTCGATGCGGCGCCGGCCGGCGCGCGGCAGGTGCGCAATTGCGCGGCGTGTCGGGCGTTCATCGAGCGCTTCGGCGGGCTCGTGACCATCGACGCCAAGGGCGCGATCGCGTCGGCGATGTGGCCGAAGAGTGCGCCGCCGGCATACCTCGAGGCGAGCCGTGCGCTCGCGGCACGGGTGGAGAAGGCGACCGTGATCGGCGTGTTCGTGGGGAGCGCGGCGGAGCTGGGTCGCGCGCGTACCGGCGCGTGGACGCACTTGGCGGTGGAGCCGCCGGCATCGCATCGGTGGACCGGCGCGGTTTCCACGGCGGGACAGGTGGCGGCGTCGAAGTCGCAGGATCGCGCGATGCTCGAGCGCGGCCTGGCGGACTTTCCCGTGGCCCTCGTGCGCAAGGCGCTGGCATTGCTCGCCTCGGACTCGCTCTTTCGCTCGGAGAAGTGCGTGGCCGTGGCGCGTTGGCTGGTGGAGCTGCACGAGCACCGGGCCGCGGCGAAGAACGCGCGAGTGCGCGATCACATCACGTGGTTGGCGGTAGCCGGTGCGCCGGCGGGGCATTGCCATGTACGAAGTGGCATGATCGGCACGCTGCTGGAGGATCTGGCGGCGGATATGCCCTTCGAGACACTGAAGGCGCGCTTCGACGCGAAGATGCACCCGCTCCACTACCTGCGTCCGCAGTCGGCGCCCTCGGCCGGCAACATCGCGCAGGCAGAGAAGATCGTAGAGGCCCTGGCCAGCGCAGGCTCGCTCGCGCGTCGCTTTGCGAAGCTCGAGGACCTGCAGGCCCTGTGGCTACCCAAGGTCGAGGCACGTGCGCCCGGCAAGGGTGGCGTGTTCGCGCACCTGACGACGCGCCGCGATGCGCCCATGGATTCGCCGGCGCCGCCGGCGGTGATGACGTGGACCAAGCTCGCGCAGACGGTGCTCCCCACGGCGGAGACCATCGAGCTGTTCATCCCCGAGGGCAAGCAGTCGTACATGGCCTTCGTGACGGCGCAGAACCCGGATGCGCCGCCGATTCTCCAGTGGGACCGCCCGGACCGCCGCAATCCGGTATCGCTCTACCTGTACGTATCGGGCTCGATGCCCGAGGTGTGGAACCTGCGTGCGGGTCGCTTTCACCGGGTGACGGCGGCGGTGCTGTTCCCTTCGATGTGGGACGCAGAGCGCCCGCAGGCGCACCACGGAGCGGGCGTGAGCTTGGTGCTCGAGGGCGCGAAGGACACGACCCACGAGGCCGGCGGCGGCATGTTCCCGGAGTGGCTCAAAAGCGAGTACCACCCGGTGCGCAAGACGCTGGAGGCACACTTTCGCGGCGCGAAGATCGCGGGCAAGGACGAGGCAACCGGCTGCGGCCTCTGTCTGAGCAAGAGCGCCAGCAAGTGGGACTTCGAGCTGCGTGTAACGGCCGGTGGTGTGCGCACGCGGTATCGCCTGGATCGGTGGGACTGAGCGGTGCGCCGGAGTTGCGCAGTGGGGTGCGCAACTTCGGCGCTTTCGCGTAGCCTGGGAGTCGATTCGCGGATTCCTTCGTCAGTGCGGCGAGGCACGCGAGTTGCTGAGGAGGGCCCGTGTCCTTGTCTCGAGAGACCCTGCGCACTGCTCCTTGGGCATTGGCTGCCTTCGCAGCCTGGGCAATGTTCGTGCGCGGTCCGTATCACTTCGACGACTTCGTCACCCCGCTGGACGATCCGGCGTCGCAGGGTGTGGGCGCCTTCTTCGGGCACCTGACCACGACCCTGCGGCCGCTGACCAAGCTCACCTACGCCCTCGAAGCCTCGGCGGGGCTCGGCGACATGCCGTGGGCCCGGCGTCTATTTTCGTGCATGTTGCACGGAGCCGGGGTGGGTCTGCTCCTGGCGTTGGTGCGCGGCGAACTAGCACGCGTGCGCGCGCGTACCGCGCTTCCGGCGCTGGCGGTGATGGCCTACGCGCTGCACCCGATTCACGCAGAGGCCATTCTCGCCGTCGCCGGGCGCCCTTCGCTGCTCGCGTCCACCTTGCTGTTCGGGGCGCTCCTCGCGGTGCAGCGACGGCGCGACCCCCTGGGTGCGGCCCTCTTCTTTCTCGCCTGCATGGCCCGGGAGACCGCCATCGTGGGCCTCTTGCCGCTCCTCGTGCTCGCGCGCCGGGAGGGCAGCCTGGGGCGCGCGATGCCGCAGATCGCTGCGTTCTTCTGCGTGCTGCCGCTTTACGTGCTGAATGCACGCATGTCGACGCTCGGTCGCTACTCGCTCTCGGTGGTGG
>JABFRG010000219.1 GCA_013141295.1 Polyangiaceae bacterium | reverse complement strand
TCCCAGTAGCGGGTTCCGGCCCGGAGCACGTGGCGGCGTGAGCGCGCGCAGCCAAGGTGTCACGCTTCGTCCGTGTCGAACGACGTACCCTTCGATGCGCCTCCCCGCTCGCCGCCCTCGCCTTCTCTCCTATCTCGCCGCGTTATCGCTCTCGAGCGCAGCCGCGTGCTCCACCCCGGCCCCGCCAGCGCCAGCTCAGCCTGCCCATGGCGCGGCCAAGACCTCGGCCCCCGCAACGTCCCAGCCTTCGACCGTGGCGGCGCCCAGCCCCAGCGCCACGGCGGCGGCGACGGCAGAAGCCGCGAAGGCCGAGCCACCCTACAACCTCGAAGCCGACCGCGAGGGCCGCCTGAAGCTCGCTCGCGAGGACCTCGGCGGCGGTACCAAGGCCATCCGCGTGGCGCCCATCTTCATCGTGGCCGGCCCCAGCCCCGCCGTGACCAGCAGCGCGACGCCTTTCATCGAGGCGGTCATCGCCGCGTACACCAACGGCCGCTTCGGCAAGGCGCCGGCGCAGGCCATCTCCATCTACATCTTCCCGGAGCCCACCAGCTACCACGGCTTCTGTCGCAAGCACTACGGCGGGAAAGAGTGCATCTCGCGCTTCGGTTTCTACGAGCCGAACGACCGCAAGATCATCATGAACGGCGGCGCCGACGGCACGCTCTCGCACGAGCTGGCGCACCCGTTCGTGGAGACCGACTTCCCGGACGCGCCCACCTGGATCAACGAAGGCATCGCCTCCCTCTTCGAGCAGCCCATCCTGGCGGGGCGGGGCGAGATTCACGGGGGCAAGAACTGGCGCTTCCCGCGACTGCGCAACGCCATGAACAGCGCCAAGGAAGACCCTTCCGTTCGCCTCGAGACCCTCTTCACCATCGGCGACGACGACTTCCGCGATGGGAGCGAAGACCTCCACTACGCCATGGCCCGGTACTTCTGCCAGTGGATGGACGAGAAGGGCAAGCTCTGGCCCTTCTTCCACGCCTGGCGCGACAACGCGAAGGACGATCCGCGTGGCGAAAAGGCCTTCATCGAGGTGATGGGAAAGACCCCCAAAGACGCGTCGGCCGACTGGCGCCGGTGGCTGCGCGCGCTCTGACCTCGAGGGGGCCCGGGTGAACGCATCTTAACGCGTCCAACCCGTGCAACACTTGGCACTGAGTGGTTGCGGAGCGCCGCCGGCCCGTCTGCCGAGTGCGCGAATTCGTTGAACCTTTGGCCCGCGGTTCGGGGCGCCGACGCAACGCGCGGACCACTAGCCCCCACGCGCACGCACCAAACGCCCGAGACGGACGCGAACGTCCTTTCACCTGGACGGAAATGGCGGCATAATTCAGGATTGGTGCAGAGTACACTTTCCCCTACAGAGGCAGCCTCGGTGCATAACGGGTCCCTGTATCCCGTGTTGGCCGCAGCACTGTCGCTCGCCCAGCACAAGCGCAGCGGGGCGCTGAAGATCAAGTGCGGGCTCGAGCGCGCGACGTTGTGGTTCGACCTCGGGAATCTGATTGCGGTGGAGGCCGGTTCGCTCGGCGAAACCCTGGGTCGCGTCCTGTGGATGCAGGGCGTGCTCGCCCCGGAGCAGTACGCCAACGCCCTCGATCTGATGACCGATCGCCCGGGAAAGCGCCTGGGCGAAGTGCTCGGCGACGCCAGCATCGTCCCCACCGACAAGGTATTGGCGGGCCTTCACCTCCAAACCATGCGCAAGGCGGTGCGGTGCCTCGAGTGGCAGGCCGCCTCCACCGAGATTGCCTCCAGCGAAGGTCCGCCGGCTCACAAGCACCGCACGACCATCTCGGTGGCTGCGCTGGCACAGGAAATGGCCGCGCGCATGGACGAGGCCGACCTGGAGAGCCACATGGCCCCGGTGCGTGCGCTCTTCGCCAAGCTCGCGAAGCCTCTCAACGAGGTCATGGAATCCGCGCGCCTCACCAGCGCGATGCGGCCGTTCCTCCTGCGTCTCGTGGCCGGAGGCGATCGCCTGGGCGACGTCACCGCCGCGGGCGACGAGGAACAGGAGCGGATGCTGGTGGGTCTGCTCCTGGCGGACTGCATCACACTGGGCGAAGCCCCCATGGGTCCGGCCTGGGCACCGAGCATGGAGATCGAGGGCAGCTTCGACGAGGAGGTCTCCGGCCTCCGCGCATCGGTCCCGGTACCGCCCCCCAGCAGCTCGAGTGATCTGCCCGACTCCAGCCGCCCGGGCGTCGATCCCAACGAGGCGGCTCGTAGCGGCGGAACGCTGGGGCGCATGCGCCTCAACCGCGTCACCCTGAGCCTGCGCAAGATTCCCGAACGCGAAGCGCGCGACGACCGCGACGCGCGCCTGCTCGCGGAGCTCCACTACATCAACGCCATGACCCTGGCGAAGATCGGCCACTGGGAACGATCGCTCGTGGAGAGCGAGCGCGCAGTGCTGCACTACCCTCGCGGTCTCGAGTACGCCGTGCTCCTGGGCCGCGCGAAGTGGAAGCTGGCGCAAGGCGCGGAGCAGAAGGCTTCGACCCAGTCGGAGCTGCAGGAGCTCCTGGACGAGTGCGTCGAGAGCGAGCCCACGATGGCGCTCGCCTACTTCGTGCGCGCCGAGCTCCTCCTCGAAGGCGACAACGACAGCGAAGCGGAGCGCAACCTCCGGAAGGCGCTGCGCCTGAATCCCCGTCTCAGCGAAGCCCAGCAACGGCTCAAGGTCCTGGAGCGACGCCGTTCTTCGGTGGCGCCCTCCGACTCGCGCATGCCGGCTGCCCTCGCGCCGACCTCGTCGCAGATGCCCGCGGCTCCGCTGGCCCAGGCGGAGGAGCCGCACCCCATCTCCGGCGTCCACGCGCAGGCGGCACAACCGCAGGCGCCCGCAGTGGTGAGCACCGCGGAGAGCCCCAGCGATGCCGCAGCCAGCGCCCCCAGCGCCGAGAGCGACGACCCCGACCCTGCGCCGAGAGAGATCGTAGCTGCGCCTCCGCCCTCGGTTCGCGGGCACGGCAGCACCAGCAGCGGTGGTCGCACCGCCATCGTGGTGTTCGTCATCGTCGCGCTCGTGGCCATCGCCGTCGCCTACTGGCGCTTCCGCGGCTGACACGAAAAAGCCCCGCGGTGTGGACCGCGGGGCTCGTACGTACCGAAACGTCTGGCTCAGCGCCAGCCGATGTCGAGCTTCGCCTCACCGGCGATCTTGTCGGCGATGGCAGCGTTGGTGTCCTTGTACGGGTGGAAGCCGCAGCCGACCTTGGAGAGGTCGAGCGGGGCGTGGAACACCTCGATGGCCTTGATCTTGGCGTCGCCCGCGGTGTTGAGGCGCTTCACCGCGCCCTCCTTGATGTAGTTCAGGCTTCCGGTACGCCCGTCACCGAAGACCATCGGCCCGATGACCGCGTAGATCCAGGCGTTGGCGTGGTTGGCGCGAATGCGCTTGAGGAGCGTTTCGTATGCAGTCCCGAAGGTCGCGCCCGGATCGCCCGCGAAGAAATCGTTGGTGCCGAGGTTGACCACGACGAGATCGGGCGTCCACTTGCTGAAGTCCCACTTGGGCGACGCGGAACCTGCGAAGGCGCGGTCGTAGAGGCCGGGGAACGTCTCGGTGTCGGTGGGCTGCAGGTTGCGCACGAGGCCCTTGCCGGACCAACCCACGAGGCTCACCTCTGCGTTGAGCGTGGCTCCCATGATGGCGCCATAGCTGTTGGAAGCGTTCTCGAGATCGACCTTGAGCTGCGCGGCGGTCGCCTCGTCGGCGGGGGTCACGATGCGCGCGTCATCCTTCCAGCATCCGGCGGTTGCCGGGCCGGGCGGGAGGCCGTTGGGCGCGTCGCCGGGGAAGTCCTTGTCGTAGGGACCGAGCGCGTCGACGCCGTAGCCGGCGGTGATGGAGTCACCGATGAATTCGATGCGGCGGGAAGGTCGCTCGATGGGGAGCGCGCTGCCACCGCCGCTGAAAGTGAAGCCCTCGAACGACGTCGTGCCGAAGGTCGTCTCCGTCTTGCGGTAGACGGAGACGATGTGCTCGGCGTCCTCCAGGCCGGTGGCGAGCACCTCGTCGATGGTGGGCCCGTCCTTGAGCTTGAGGGTCTTGGTGACCTTGCCGTCGATGAGGATGATGTACTGGCTGAACGTGGTGACGCCGGCTCCGCCGGTCTCGCGGAAGCTCGCCTTCACCTCGGTGCCCTTGAACTTGGCGCGAATCTGCGCGCCCGGCCAGCTGAGACGGGCCTTGATCATCGTCTTGGTGTCGGTGACGAGCGTGGTGTCGACGCGGCCGAGGACCTGCACGCCTTGATCCATCACGACCGGACCACCATCGCTGCCGGCATCGGTGTCACCGCCGTCGGGCAGCGGGATGTCACTGTCGGCGGTCGGCCCGGAGTCCACCACGGGCTTCGCGGGATCGGGATCGCTACTGCAGGCGGCGAGCCCAGAGCCGCCGAGCACGAGGGAGGAGAGAATCAATGCCCCAAAAAGAGAGCGCGTACGAAGAAGTTGAGACGCCATGGTCCTACTTTACACGCGATCTTGCATCTCGCCACCAATCCCGCGCCGTGGCGAAGTGCCACGACGACGCGCAATTTCCGCAGATTCGCCGCACCGCTTGCGTGGTAGCTCACCGCGCGGCGCCCAGAAGTATTCGGGAAATGATACTTCTCGGCGATGGCCTCCCTTCGTGAGCTTGCGGAACGTGCGGCGGAGCTGCGGCTCTCTGCCCTTCGACGCGTTTCTCGATCCGTGTTCCGCAGCGAACGCGCGGCGGGGCTCCGGCGTTTGCTCCTTCGTGGACGCGCGACGGACGTGGCCGAAGGGCTCGATCCGGACATCGCGCTCATGCTGGTGCTCGCGGGTGCGACCGGCAACGGAGAGCTCACGGCGGCGACACCCGACAAGGCGCGGCGTCACATGCTGGAGGGGATTCGGCTCTCGGAGGAGATGCCCGAGGAGCCGGTCGACGTGCGCGACGTCGAGGTGACGGGCGCTGCGGGCCTGCTGCCGGCGCGCCTGTACGAGCCCGCGGGCGATGCGCGCCTGGAGCGCGGCTCTCGAGGCCTGGTGTTCATCCACGGGGGCGGATGGGTCACGGGCGATCTGGAGACCCACGACACGCTTTGCCGAAGGCTCGCTATCCACGGGCGCATGCGGGTGCTCGCGGTGTGCCCGCGACTCGCGCCGGAGCACCCCTTTCCCGCGGCGGTGCTCGACTCCATCGCGGCGTTCCGCGACGTGGCGGCACGGGCCGAGTCCTTCGGCATCGATCCCAAGCGCCTCGGCATCGGCGGCGACAGCGCCGGCGGCAACCTATCGGCGGTGACGGGCCTCGCCACCCGCGGCGACGCCCGCAAGCCCGCGCTCACGCTGCTCATCTACCCGGCCACCGACGCCACGCGCACGCGCCAGTCGCACACCACGCGCGGCGACGGCTACCTGCTCACCCGCGAGACCATGGCCTGGTACATGGACCACTACCTGGGCGGCGCCGACGTGAGCCGCATCGACCCGCGGCTCTCGCCGCTGTGGGAGAAGGACGTCAGCGGCGCGCCTCCGGCCATCGTGGTGGTGGCCGGCTTCGACCCGCTGGTGGACGAAGGCGTCGCGTACGCCGAGCGCCTCCAAGACGCCGGTGTGCCCACCGAGCTCATGCGCTTCGAGTCCCTTCCCCACGGCTTTGCGCTCATGACCGGCATCGTACCGGCGGCCATGGACGCAACCGTCGCGCTCGCCAAGCGGGCGGGCGCGACGCTGGGTTAGCGGGCGCGCTTCGGATCCACCGGCGGGTTGTCGAGCGGTCGCTCTTTCTGGAGACCGTAGATGCGATGCGCCTTCACCCAGGCGCCGATGAAGCCGATCTTGGCCGCGAGCGGCGCGCTCGTATTCTCGAAGCGCGTCACGTCGCCGGGGACCGGTGCGCCCGGCGAAGGCGTGCCGCCGGCCGGAGCCACGACCGTCACCGACCCGGCGTCGAGCCAGGTCTCGTCGGCCTTGGGCTCCACGTAGATGGCGGGCTGGCCATCGGGGAACACCCCGGTGGTCGCCTCGAACTTGCACCAGCCTGCGGCGTCGGGGGCTGCCGGAGGCTTGATGGTGGCGGCGCGGCTCTGATCGTCGATGTCGATGAAGAACACGTCCGTGTCGGCGCACACGCCGGTGGACGGATGCACGTAGAGCGAGACCGCGACCTTCCCGGTGCGCGGGCTGGAGACCCAGCCGATGAGCTGATTGCCCTTGGCCAGCGAGGCGCAGCGAATGCCGGAGACGCACTTGCCGCCGGTCTCGTAGGTGAGCGTGTTCTGGCCGTTCTGACCGAACGAGATCCACGCCATCTGCTGGGAGCGCCCGGTGAACTCGAAGTCGCCGTCGGCGAGGAGGTTCTGCTCCACGTCGTTCTTGCCGAAGGGGCTACGAACCTCGACCTTGCGCACCACCTGGACGTTGGTGGTGGGGGTCGGGGTCACCGCCTTGGGCTGCGGCACCTCTTTGGGAAACTGCTCGGAGCAGGCGGCCGACAGCGAGACCAGGAGCGAGAGAGAAAGTGCAGTAT
>JABFRG010001195.1 GCA_013141295.1 Polyangiaceae bacterium | reverse complement strand
TGGCCGAAGCCAACGTCGCCGCATGCGGGCGCATCCCCAGCGAAGCGACGCCCACCAGCGCCACGCCTACGAATGCCGCCGCTGCGAAGAGCGGCCAGTAGCGCGCCAGGGGCACCGTCGCCACCTGGGCCGTGGGGTCGATGGCCTGCGAGCGCGGCGGGAGCGTCGGCGGAACCCAGGCGTCGAGCTCGGCGGGCTCCGGGAGCGTCTCCACGCGTCCGGTCGTCGTGAGCGGACGGGTCTCGATGCGGATCGGCAGCGCCACGCTGAACGGCGTCGGCGACGAGGGAAGCGCCGGTCGTCGCGGCGGCGGCGGCACCGAGCGAGGGCGAGCGACCGCGGTCTCCATGGGGCCTTCCGTCGGCAGTACGTCGGGCTCGGCGAGCAGCGCGTTGGCGACGCCGAGGATGGACTCGGCGCTGACCTTCTCGGTGGCGTCGGGGAGCGGAGCGGCTTCGTCCACCTTGGCGTCCACCTTGGCGGCAGGCAGCTCCGGCGGCCGCGTGGGAGTCGGGCGTGGAACGCGCAGGACCGAGAGAGCGCGCGCCGCGTCGACCCGGGGAAGCGCGTTGGTCTCACGCGAGTCGAAGGCTTCGTCCTCTTCCTCGTCGTCGTCCGCATCGACGAGGAGCGCATCGGCGCTTTCGTCGACGATCAAGTCCGCGTCTTCGAGGACCTCTTCGGTCGCGCTCTCGCCAACCGGAGTCTGAGGTGTTCCCATCGTGGGGCGCAGCATGGACCAACCCTCCGCGATTGCTAGGTCAACTTGCGCCAAATTTCGGCAACTCGACGGTCCAATTCGGCAACGCTTTGCCTGCTTTTCGCGGCCGAAGGTACCGCCACATGCGGGCACTCGCTCGGCTCGATTCGCGTGACCGCAACGTCGCTTTCATCGCACACTCTGCGCGCCCCCGACCGCTCCGCTGCACTTTTGCACAATACCCGCGCTGTTTCCGTTTTGGCGTGCTCCGTTTCCCGCGTCGAGGCGCGGCTCCTCGTGACGAAGCGTATGGAGATCTCTAGGCTTCGCGCCCTATGTTGCGTCGCAAGCCCCTCGCCGGTGTCACCCTCGCGCTCCTCTCCGCAGTCGCCTGCAGCTCCTCCGTGGCGCCTGCACCGGGAAAGAGCTCGAGCGTGGCCGTGCCCGAAGGCGCACGCTCTGCGCATGCCATCGTCGCGCATCGCGACGGGCGACTGGGTGTTCCCTCGTTCGTGTGGATTCACGGCGCGCCGCCGGTGTCCGCCGCGACCGATGCCGCCACCGTGGCTGCGTCGACGCTCGGCGATATCGCGAGCACCCTGAAGCTCTCGGAGCCCGCGCGGCTGGCCGTCGGGGCACCGGAGATTCACGACGCCGGCGCCGGTGGCATCGTCGCGCGCTTTCGCCAGCGCGTGGGCGGTCGCGAGGTGTTCCGCGGTCAGCTCACGCTGATGCTCAAGCGCGATCTCTCGCCGGTCGCGGCGGCAGGGTTCCTCGCGCCCTCGCTCCGCGGCAGCAGCGCCGTCGCCAAGCTCGCGCCGGAAGCCGCACTGCAGGCTGCCGCACGCGTCCTCCTGGGCCGAGACCTCGTGGGCGCTGGCGTCGCCGGAGGCAGCCACGACGAGGAAGAAGTGGCCTTCACGGCGCCCGAGCTTTCGCAGCCGGCCCGGGTGAAGACCGTGCTCTTTCCGCAAGCCGACGGCGTGGAGCTGGCCTATCGCGTCGAGCTCTTGTTGCGCTCCGGCGCCGCGCGCTCGTTCGTCGTCTCCGCCCTCGACGGGCGCACGCTGTTCCAGAACGACCTCGTCCGCAACGACCAGTACACGTTCCGCGCCTACGCGAGCCCCGAGACGCTCATGCCGCTCGACGGCCCGCAGGGCAACTCCGCATCGCCGCACCCCACCGGCAAGCCCGACGGCTTTCGCGAAACGTTCAGCGGCGCGCCCCTGGTCACGCTCCAGAACTTCCCGTTCTCCAAGAACGATCCGTGGCTCCCGACGGGCGCTGCGGCGACCACCGGCAACAACATCGACGCCTACTCCGACGTGGTGAGCCCCAACGGCTTCACCGCCAGCTCCGCCGACTTGCGCGCCGATGCGCCGGCGGCCAACACCTTCGACTGGCTCTACGACGTGACGCGGTCGCCCAACGTGACCCCGGACTCGGTGAAGGGAGCGGTGACCAACCTCTTCTACCTCACCAACTTCATGCACGACTGGTTCTACGACGCGGGCTTCGACGAGAAGTCGGGCAATCCGCAGCAAGACAACTACGGGCGCGGCGGCCGCGGAAGCGATCGCATCCTCGCCGAGGCGCAGGACTACAGTGGTCGCAACAACGCCAACGCCTCGACCCCCGCAGACGGCGCTTCGCCGCGCATCCAGATGTACGTGTTCGCCGGGCAGACCACCGCCGACATCACGGTGAACGCGCCGGCGGGGATCGCCGGCGTCAAGGCGGTGGGCGTCTCCGGTGGCTTCGGTAAGGACTCCTTCAACGTGACGGGCAGCGTGGTGCTCGCCCAGGACACCGGCGGTACCGATCCGAACGACGCCTGCGAAGGGCTGTCCAACGGCGCCGCGGTGACCGGCAAGATCGCCCTCGTGCACCGCGGTAGCTGCTCCTTCGTGCAGAAGGCGCAGAACGCCCAGGCGGCCGGCGCAAGCGCCGTGATCCTCGTCAACGTCGCGTCTTCCGCCTCGGCAACCCGTGCACCCTTCATGGGTGGCACCGCGCTCGACGTCACCATTCCGGTGCTCTCGCTCAACCTCGCCGACGGGCAAGCGCTCGAGGCGGCCATCGCCGCCGGCGCCAACGTCACCATGCGGCGCGAAGGCACTGTCGACCTCGACGGCGCCCTCGACACCTCGGTGGTCACCCACGAGTGGGGCCACGTGCTCTCCAATCGTCTGGTGAGCAATGGCGACGGTTTGACCACCGAGCAGGCGGGAGGCCTGGGCGAGGGATGGAGCGACTTCGTGGCCCTGATGGTCACCGCGCGGGCCACCGATCTCTCGACGCCCCAGGGCGCCAACTGGAACGGCGTGTACCCCACCGGCTCCTACGCCACCAGCGGCGGCGGCAACGACTCGTACTTCGGCATTCGCCGGATGCCGTACTCCGTCGACGTCTCCAAGAACGCCCTCACCTTCAAGCACATTCAAGACGGCGTCGCGCTCCCGGCCGGCATTCCCATCGGCTTCGGCGAGGACGGCAGCAACAACTCCGAGGTGCACAACACCGGCGAGGTGTGGGCAACGATGCTCTGGGAGTGCTACGTGGGGCTCCTGCGCGACGCGCGGTACTCGTTCCCGCAGGCCCAGGAGCGCATGAAGCGCTACCTGGTGGCGGCCCTCAAGCTCACCCCGCCGGATCCGACGCTCCTCGAGGCCCGCGACGCTCTCCTGGCGGCGGCCTACGCCACCGACGAGCAAGATCTCCTCTCCTTCTGGAAGGCGTTCGCCAAGCGCGGCGCCGGCGTGGGCGCCGAGGGCCCCGACAAGACCACGGCCGGCAACAAGGGCGTGAAGGAGAGCTTCGAGGTCGGCAACGATCTGCAGATCCTCTCCGCCACGCTCTCCGACGACGTGATCACCTGCGATCACGACGGCATCCTCGACGAGGGCGAGCTCGGCACCGTCACGCTCACCCTCCGCAACAGCGGCGCGGGCGCCCTCACCGCCACCACCCTGAAGGTCACGTCCAAGACCCCGGGCGTCGCCTTCACCGTGGAGAACGACGGAAAGTTCCCGAGCCTCAAGCCCTTCGAGTCCGGCTCCGTCAAGGTCAAGGCCCGCGTCACCGGCGTCCGCCCCATCGAGGCCCTCGAGGTCGACGTCGACGTCACCGATCCCACGCTCACCGTGGCCCGCACCCTCCACGCGGTCGTCGCCGCACACCGGGACGCCGACGAGCTGGCGGATTCTTCCGCCATCGACAAGGTCGACACCGTGGGCACGTCGTGGACGTCCGCCGGTACCGATCAGACCGGGACTACCGTCCGCTGGCGCCGCGTCAGCGTGGGCGCCGAGCGCTGGTGGTCGGTGCCCAACGCCGGTGAGCCCTCCGACCTCCGCCTCACCTCCAGCTCCTTCCCCGTCGAGAGTGGCACCTTCACGCTCGGGTACAAGCACCGCTGGGCCTTCGAGTCGTCGGCCGAGCAAAAGAAGGACTTCGACGGCGGCGTCGTGGAGCTCAGCGTCGACGGCGGCAAGACCTGGAAGGATCTCTCCGAGTACGGCACCGTCGACTACAACGTCACGCTCGTGAGCGAGAGCCGCGGCACCAATCCGCTCAAGGGCCGCCGCGCTTACGGCAACACCAGCGCGGGCTACCCCAAGTGGATCGACACCTCGGTGAAGGTCGATCTCGGCGCGCCCTCGGCGGCGGTGCAGATTCGCTTCCGTGCCGGCGCCGACGACAACACCGCCGAAGCTGGCTGGGACGTCGACGACATCGCCGTGAAGGATACGTCGGCCAAACCCTTCTGGTCGTTCGTGGCCCATCGCGACGCGTGCGATCCCAACGGTCCCACCGCCAACGCCGGCGAAGGCAAGTCCACGGTCCCGCGCGCGACGGTCACGCTCCAGGGCTCGGCCACCCATCCCAAGGGCCTGCCGCTGAACTTCAAGTGGACCCAGGCTTCCGGGCCCACCGTGCAGATCTCCGGGGAGAACACCGCCAATCTCTCTTTCGTGGCCCCCGATGTGGCGCCGGGAACCGTGCTCGGGTTCGTGCTCCGCGCCGACGACGGCGCGCTCCTCAGCCCGGCCTCCCGGGTCGACGTGCTGGTCCAGAAGGGCAGCGGCGGCAACGAGCCGCTCTTCGCCGAGGGCGGCAGTTGTGGCTGCCACACCCAGCGTGGCGACAAGGCCTCCCTGCTCTCGCCCTTGGCTCTCGTCGCGCTCACGGCGGCCTTCCTCCGCCGTCGCCGCCGCCAATCCCCGCGGTGACGTGACCCGCGTCCTCTCTCTCTCACTGATGGTACGCTGACCGGGTGGACCTGACCGGAACCACCTTGGGTCAGCGCTATCGCCTGGTTCGCACGCTCGGCGCCGGGGCGGTGGGAGCCGTGTACGAGGGCGTCGAAACGGCCTCCGGCCGGCGCTTCGCCATCAAGCTCTTGCAGTCGGTCTCGCCCTCGGAGAGCGAGCTCGAGCGCTTTCGTCGAGAAGCCCACGCGCTCGCCGCCCTCGGCAACGTCCACATCGTCCAGCTCCTCGACTTCCGCGCGGATCCGGGTGAACCGCCCTACCTGGTGATGGAGCTGCTGGAGGGCGAGTCGCTCGGTTCGCTCCTGGCGCGGCTCGGCACCCTCCGCGCCGATCGGGTGGTGGACTACGCGGTGCAGGCGCTCGATGCGCTGGGGGCTGCGCATGCCGCCGGCCTCGTGCATCGCGACATCAAGATCGACAACCTCTTCCTGGCCACCACCCGCGGCGGCGGATACGAGGTCTTGAAGCTGGTGGACTTCGGCGTGGCCAAGCTCGGGCGACCCGATCTGGGCGCGCTCACGGCGGAGGGGGCGGTGGTCGGAACCCTCGGCTACCTCTCCCCGGAGCAAGCCTCCGGTCAGCCGGTCGACGGACGCGCCGACCTCTACGCGCTCGGCGTATGTATGTATATTGCACTTTCCGGCAAGATGCCGGTGGCCGAGACCAACTACTTCTCCACCCTCAAGCGCATCGTTCACGGTGAAGTGACCCCGCTCGCCCAGGTGGCGCCGGAGGTCGACGCCGGGCTGTGCGCGCTGGTTCACAAGGCGCTCGCGCGCGACCGAAACGATCGATTCGCGTCCGCCGCGGTCATGCGCGATGCGCTCCTCCGGTATCGGCGCGGTGCGGGCGTGGACCTCACGGTCGCCTCGGCGCCTCCCGACCCCACCGCGCCGGCGGTCGCCTCCCTCCCGCCGAAGGCGGCGCTCTCGGCGCTGAAGAACCTGCCGGTCCGTACGGCGCTGCTGGTGGCGCTCTCCGGCGTGGCGTTCTTCGTCTGGAGCGTCATCGGGCACCGGCCCGTGCGTCACACCGCCAAGGTCATCGAGGCCGCCCCCTCTGCGCCGTCTGCGTTGGTCGCTACCGCATCGCCGCCGCCCTCGCTCGACGAAAGCGCCGATGCCGGCTCGGTTCGCCCGGTCCCGGTTCGAGCGCCCGTCGCCCCGAGGCATTCGGCCTCTGCGTCCAGCGCCGGCGCTCCGTCGGGTCGTTCCGCGTTGCTCACCGTGGGGTGCACCATCAGCGCGCAGTGCGGCCCCAGCAGCGCGTGCGTGTTCGACGGTCCGTCCGGAGGCGGCCACTGCGTTCGTGGGGCACGCCTGGGTGAGCCGTGCGACGGTCGCACGAGCTGCGTCGCCCCTTCCTCCACCTGCGCCCCTGACGGCCTGTGCGCGTGCATCTTGCCGCTGTGGCGCTGCGGGGACGAGTGCATCGACCGCGACGCTTGCGGGCCTTTTGGCAACCGGCGAGGAAAGTGACTCAGGTGCCGCGGGTCAGCGTCCACCCGGCGATCGCGACCAGGGCCAGTAGCGCCAGCCACAAC
>JABFRG010000299.1 GCA_013141295.1 Polyangiaceae bacterium | reverse complement strand
GCGGGTGCGGACCGTATCCACCGGGGTTACTCCACTGCACGAACCGCTGGGCCTTGCCCCCGAGGAAGGTGCGAACGCCACTCGGCACGATGGACCAATGAATGGATGTAGGATCCACGTTTCCCCCGTCGCCTAGGAGCAGGTTGCCGTGGGGCTGCCACACCGGCGGACCGCCCACCATGAAGACGCGTCCGCGACGCCCCGTCTCCAGGAAGAACACGATGTCCGGACCGAGCTCCGGGCGGCCGGCATCCGACGGTCCGATCCCCTCGAACATCGGCCGCATGGAGTACAGATCGTACGAGAGCTCGATGCGGTCGCCCACCTTCAGCGGACCCTTGTAGGTCCGGACGATCTCGATCTTCTTGAAGGTGGTCCACTGGTCTTGCCGTCGCTCGCCGACCACGCGTCCGCGCACGATGGCGTCGGCCTCGAGCGCTAGCGACACCATGTCGTAGTGCGGCATCATCGCCGCGCGCGCCCGCGTCGGCACCAGCAAGCCGGCGGCGAAGAGCACGAGGGCGAGGGCGAGACGGGCGAGGAAGCGCATGGCGTCAGGGTACGACACTCGCCGCCCGCCCCGGTTCCCGGCCTTCGTCAGTTCACGTTGCTGGTGCCCAGAAAGTACACCGCGCCCGGCATCGCCAGCTCGCCGGCGAGCTCGAACTTCTCGCACTCCGCGTCGACGCCGCCCTCGCCGCATCCGTAGTTGGCCGGGGGCTTGCTGCCGTTGCCTTCGGTCTTTCCCACGCGGAACGAGAGCAGCTTCTTGCCGCTGAAGTCGCCCACGGTCACCACCGGCCCTCGGTCACTGGCGTCCACCACCACCGGATCGTCGATGCGCTGGTCGCGGAGCGTGCGGCGCACGAAGGCTCCCGGCTCGTCGCCCACGGTGAGCCACTCGATGGTGCGATCGCCGCGGCTCGCCACCAGCACCGTGTCGTTCACGATGAAGGTTCCGCGCAGGGTCATCGAGGTCAGGTTGCGCCCCATCTGCACCTTGGCGATCTCCGGGAACGCGCTCGGCGGAACCGGCCGTGGCGCATCCTTGGCCAGCGCCGAAAGATCGAACATGCGCACCTCGCCGGCGAGGTTCCCCACGAAGGCCTTCACCACCTTCTTCACCGGGTTCTTGGAATTCCCGTTGGCGCGGTTGCCCACGCGCAGCACCGTGGGATGCGCCACCTTCACGCTCCCCACCACCACCGGCTTCGCCTCCGGGTTGGTGTCGAAGTTGAACGGCCACACGCTGGTGTTGCCGGCCTGTGCGCGCTTGGCGTCGTCGGTGCCGAAGTACACGCTGCGGATCAGCTGGTAGATGGGCTTGAGGTCGACGAAGCTCACGATGCCCTCCCAGC
Organism: Polyangiaceae bacterium; assembly: GCA_013141295.1. GTDB lineage: Bacteria > Myxococcota_A > Polyangia > Polyangiales > Polyangiaceae > JABFRG01. The sequence goes on along the minus strand of JABFRG010000299.1, from coordinate 5,162 downwards.
GCGAGGCCACCACCGCATAGCCGCTGGTGGCCACGAACTGATCGTTCGACACCTTGCCGAACACGTCGCGGGCCGCCTGCGAGGTGAGGATGTTCTTCGCCGGGTTCGTTTGGCTGCCGAAGTCGAAGCCGGGCACGAAGCCGCCCTGGGTGGCCGCGTTGTCGCCGGAGGCGGCGATGGCGGTGGGCGTCTTCATGTCCGGCAAGTCCACGTAGCCGAGGAGCTGGATGTTCTTGAAGCCGGCCTCGTTGGGCAAGCCGAAGTAGGGGACGCTGAAGGCCGGCGGGCTGTCGGCGCGCAGTACGAACACCGCGATCTGCGCCTTCACCGCGTCGGTGTCCCACACCGTCACCAGCGCCAGCTCGTTGTAGCTGGTGACGGCCACCGCGGTGGGCACCTTGTTCGCCGGCAAGCGGAACGAGGGATACGAGGTGCCGGCGGTCTGGTTGCCGGTGGCGCCCACCACGCCGTTCGGGAAGATCATGATACCGGCGTTGGTCTCGCGCATCTCGGTCTGCGAGAAGCCGTTGGGCAAGCGCACCGGCTCGCCCGCGGCCTTGGCGAACGCCACCACGCCCGGGTCCGGATGCGGACCGCCCAGGTAGCCGCCGGTCTGCGGCGACTCGCAGATGACGCCCCGCTCGTAGCCGTAGGTCTGCACGCGATATACGCCGAGGAGCGAGGGATCGTCGTCGGCGTAGAGCGCCTGCCCGGAGGTGGAGCCGAAGTCGCAGTTGCCGCTGCAGGTGCCCTGGAGCTCGAAGGTCTTGCACAGGACGCCGGTGCCGCTCTGGTGCGGCCGCGCCCATGCGACGGGGCGCGGATCGTCCTTGGCGCCGTTGAGGTCGGCGTACTTGGGCCCGAGCCGGCAGTCGATGGTCGCGCGATCCCACTTGCGCGCCTGCACCTTGTACTCGGCCGGGTCCACCGCGCCGCTGGCAGGGTCGACGATGCGACCCCCGCACGCGTCGAAGAAGGTGGCCGGGCTCACCGTTCCGGAGCTCCCGCTGGCGCCGGAGCTACCGCTGCTTCCGGAGCTACTCCCGGTCGCGCTGTCGCCTCCGCAGGCGACGATGACGAGGACGGTGACGAGAGACGAGGTGCGTGCGCGCATGGGAGCCTCCGATTAACTGAAAAAATAGTTAGCACCCATCGCGGGTGGATCCAAGGCCTCCCAGCCTCGCGATTGGCCATCGGATAAACCGAGCGACGAGCAACGTATTTAATAGTCAGCGTTGTCCCGGGGGTGGCGGCGGCCTCGCGGAATAGTCGAGCGCTTTCGGGGGTCCATTCGCTACGATGTCGGACCGGCCATGTACCTGAACGAGATCCCGCTCTGGTTTCTCCGTGCTTTCGGGTTCGGCTTTGGGCTCCTCTGGGGCAGCTTCCTCAACGTGGTCATCTACCGGGTGCCGCGCGAGATGAGCGTGTCCCGGCCGCCGTCCCACTGCCCCGCCTGCAAGGCTCCGGTGAAGCCCTGGGACAACATCCCGGTGCTCTCTTACGTCATCCTCCGCGGCCGCGCTCGCTGCTGCGGCGCCAAGATGAGCCCCCGCTACGTGCTGGTGGAGCTCATCGGTGGCTTCGTGTCGCTGGCCATCGTCGAGGCGCTCGTGCGTCCGCTCCCCAGCAACACCACGCTGGCGCAGCTGGCCGCGGTGTATTTCTCGTATTTCTTCGTGTGCATGGCGCTCGTCGCGGCGGCGTTCATCGACCTCGAGCACATGTACATCCCCGACATGATCAACTACGTCGGGGCGCTGCTCGGCATCATCACCGCCACCGTTCGCGGCTACTCCATCAAGGAGGCCGCCATCGGCGCGGTGCTCGGCTTCGTCATCGTCTGGCTACCGCTCAACGTCATCTACCGGCTCATTCGCGGTCGCACCGGCATGGGGCTGGGCGACGCCAAGCTGCTCATGCTCATCGGCGCCTGGACCGGGTGGCAAGGCACGCTCTTCGCCCTCTTCGGCGGCGCCATCTGCGCCACCTTGTTCGCGCTGGGGCTCCGCATCGCCGGCAAGGAGCTGGAGGTGCCGCAGGCGGTGAAGGAGGAGCTGGAGGAGCTGCGCAAGGCGGCTGCCGAGGGCGACGCCGAGGCCAAGGAGCTACTCGACGAGGATCCGCTGGCCGAGAACACCGGCGAAGGGTTCATGGGCCGCCGGCTCCCGTTCGGTCCGTTCCTCATCCTCTGCTTCTTCGCCTACGTCTTCGGCATGAGCGGCTACGTGCGCGACCTGCTCAGCATCCCTGGCGCCGGCGAGATCTAGCCCGCTAGCTCAGGCGCAACATGCGGGCCGGAAGGCGGATCGGAAAGAGCAGCGCCGCGAGCATCAGGTCGAGCGTCGCTCGCACCGTCTTGCCGAGCAGCCGGAACGGCAGGCAGAGCAGCCACGCCAGCGGGTAGAGCAAGAGCGCCAGGAGCGCCAGCGGCCAGCAAAGCACGAAGAGGATGCACCACAAGAGGAGCTTGACCATCGTCCCTATCGGTCGCGGCGGTGGGCCCGGAAATTTCACGAGGTCGTGCTTTCTTCGGTCGCCGCCGCTCGCGCAGGAGCCAGGCCAGGGTACCGAACGCCAGCACCAGGCTCATGGCTTGGCCCAGGGTGAACGGGCCGGCGTGGCCGCGGAGTGCATCCCCGCGCAGGAGCTCCACCAGGAAGCGCCCGCACGCATAGGTGAGGGCGGTGGCGGCGAACGCAGTGCCGTCGCCCCGTCGCTTGCGGCGCACGTCGACGTAGAAGCCCACGGCCGCCGCCAGGAGACCCACCCCGGCCTCGTACAGCTGCGTGGGGTGCAGGCCCACCGAGAACGCGTCGCCGGCGCGGGCGTAGCCCTCCTGCACCAGCTCCGGAAAGCTCACGTGATCCGCCGGATACCGCACGGCCCAGGGGAGCGACGTGGGGCGACCGTGCTCGCAGCCGGTGAGGAAGCACCCCACGCGTCCGAACGCCACCAGCAGGCCGAACGAAGGCGCCGCCCGATCGAGCGCCCGCCCGGCCGCGTACCGGCCGCGAAAGGCCCGGGCGCCTGCGGCGTGTGCCAGCGCGAGCCCCAGCAGCGCGCCGTAGGCCATGATGCCGCCCACGCGCGGTGGCGCACCGGCGAATCCCCGGAGCACGAACGGAACCAACCGCAGCCCGTAGTCGAGGCCCAGGGCGCCGACCGCCGTGAACGGGAGCGCACACAGGAACGTGAGCCGGAATTCGCGGTCGCGCCGGCGGGTACGCACCACCAGAAGGGCGCTCGCCGCGAAAAGACCCGACAATTGCAGCGCGGCCCAGGGCGAGACGGGAAGGGGTGGCATGGCATCGGTTTTGATGCACTGGTTGTACCAGTTATTGGTTGGACCACTTCTCCCCCCGTAAATTGGCGCGCGGCGCCTACATTGGCGTCGCGCGGTACCCGGCGAAAACTCCCCGAGCGGGACGGTACCCTCGTATACTTGAGGGCCCCGCCTTCCTACGGCGACGAACCATGAGTGATCCCGCGGAAGCAAGTCGGCCGAGCCCGTTCGCGCTGGTTCCGGTCCACGGCGAAGTGGGGGGCAAGTACCGCCTCCTGGGTGAGCTCGGGTCGACCGCGACCACCACCGCGTACCTGGCGGTGGCGAAGGGCTCGCTTTCGCCGAAGAAGCTCACCGTCATCAAGGAGCTCCGGCAAGAGCTCTCGCGGAGCTCCGAGGTGCTGCAGAGCTTCCTGGAGGAGGCGCAGCTCGCGAGCCGTCTGACCCACCCCAACGTGGTCCGGACCTTCGGCGTCTCGTCGGCGGAGGGGCGCTACTACATCGCCACCGAGTATCTCGACGGAGCCAGCCTGGCCACGGTGCTCGAGCGTTGCGGCTACGACGGCCCGCTGAAGTTCGCGCACCTCGTTCGGGTGCTCATGGAGGTGCTCACCGGCCTCGGCTACGCCCACGACATGCAGGACTACGGCGGCACGCCCATGCCGGTCGTGCATCGCGACGTCACGCCGGCCAACGTGGTCATCGCCTACGACGGCCGGGTGAAGCTGGTGGACTTCGGCGTCGCCAAGGTCGAGAGCTCGCTGGCGGATCGCTCGGCCAAGGGGAAGGCGCACTACATCGCCCCGGAGATCGCCGCCGCCGCCGCCGAGGCCGACTTTCGCGCCGACCTCTACTCGGTGGGTGCCATGCTCTGGGAGTTCGCCGCCGGCCGCAAGCGCTGGGGGCGCCTGCCCGATGCGTTGATCTTGCAACGATTGGCCTCCGAAGGCGCCAAGCCCCAGCCCACCGGCGCCGAGCAGCGCGGCCTGCCCAAGAGCGTCGACGACATCTGCAACAAGGCGTTGGCTCCGCTGGCCCGCGATCGCTACGGGAGCGCGGCGGAGATGCGCGCGGCACTCCAGGGCCTGCTGGCGGAGCTGCCTTCGCAACCCACGGCCCACGATGTGGGCGACGTGGTGGCGGGCGTCTTCGCCGAGGAGCGGGAGCAGCGTTACACCACCGTCGACGAGCGCTTCCAGGAGCTCCTCACCGAGTCGCACGCCACCGCCTCGTCGCCGCCGCTGCTCTCGCCGGTGGGCGACGAGGAGCCGAGCACGCTCTCTACGCTGGAGACCGACGAGACCGACGATACCCCCACGGTGCCGCTGGTGCGCGGGATGGAGGACCTCCCGCCCGAGCTCGCCATGCATGCGGCGCAGGGGTCCGCAGGGACGCGCGCGGCGATGGTCCCCGCCGCGGCTTCGGAGACGGTCGCGCACGCGCAGGGTGCCACGCCGGTGGCCCACAAGAACGCCATCGCCGCCAAAGCCGCGCCGAGGGTGATGCCGGTCACGTCGTCGAAGCCAGCGGTCACCACCCGCGCAGCGCTGTCGTCGGCGCCCAACGCCCTCGAACCGCCGCCCAAGCCCTCGGCCACCGGCCAGCGCGCCGCGCAGCCTTCGGCGCCTCCTTCACCGCCTTCCAGTAGCTTGCCCGAGCCCACGGCGCCTTCGCCGATTCCGCCCTCGTTCCGCACGGCGCAGCTGCTGGGCGCGCCGGCGCTGCCAGCGATTCCTCCGGCTCCGGCGATGCCGTCGGTCTCGCTCGGTGCGCCCACGCCGGCGGTGGCGCACACGCCCGCGAGCGGCGTCTCGGCAGTTCCCCCTTCGCGCACGCCCTCGGGTGGCGCCGCGTCGGTGAACGCTCGCTCGGCTCC
>JABFRG010000147.1 GCA_013141295.1 Polyangiaceae bacterium | reverse complement strand
ATCGCTACGCCGCGTCGGCGGTCTCCGCGCCCGTTTCGATCACCGCAAACCTCGTCGCCGCTCCGCGCGCTCGTTCGTGATCACGCCACTTCGTCATCTTCACGCGATTTGTGGCGATCGACGACAAGGGCACGTTCTTCGCGTCGCAGGCGGCGGTTCCCGCGCTTCGCGCCCGGGGTGGCGGCGCCATCGTGAACATCGGATCCATGTGGGCGAGCCAGGCGGTGGCGGCGACCCCTTCGTCGGCGTATTCTGCGGCCAAGGCCGGCGTGCATGCATTGACCAAGAACCTGGCGATGGAGCTCGCGCCGCTCCAGATTCGCGTGAACACCTTGGCGCCGGCGGTGGTCGACACGCCGGTGTATCGAGCGTTCGTACCGGAGGCCGACATCCCCAAGGTGCTGGCCTCGTTCGATGCCTTTCATCCTTTGGGGCGCGTGGGCACCACCGCCGACGTGGTGGGCGCCGTGCTCTTCTTCGCCGGCGAGGGGGCGCGCTGGATCACCGGAACGGTCCTTCCGGTGGATGGTGGCGTCATGGCCGGGCGGGTGTGAGCTTGTCCGCCGAGCGCTGCGCTCCCCTGCATCCCCTGCGCGAAGCGCCGGAGGAAGACGCCCACGATGCGGAGCTCGCAGCGCGGGCCGCCGCCGGGGATCGCGCCGCGCTCGGTGCCCTCGTCGCGCGACATCAGACGTGGGTCCATGGCATGGCGCTGCGCATGACCCGAGACCCCACGGGCGCCGCCGATCTGGCGCAGGAAGCGCTGGTGCGCGTGGTGACCCGAGTGGCGCAGTTCGCCGGCAAAGCGGGCTTTCGCACCTGGGCCTATCGCATCGTGGTGAGCTGCTTCCTCGACGCCAAGCGGAGCCGCGGCGAGCGCTTCTTTCAGAGCTTCGCGCGCTACGGCGAGCTGCTGGAGGAGCTGCCGCTCTCCGAGCTCGAGGTGCCGGAAGGCACCGATCGCCACCTCCTGGTGGAAGACGCGAAGATTGGTTGCATGCTGGGCATGCTGCTCTGCCTCACCCGCGAGCAGCGCATCGCGTTCATCCTGGGGGTGATCTTCGAGGTCCCCTCGGCGGTGGCCGGCGCGGTGCTCGAGCTCACCCCGGCCGCCTATCGCAAGCGGCTCGAGCGCGCCCGGGCCGACCTCGGCGCGTTCATGAACGACCAATGCGGGCTGGTGGACCCGAGCAATCCCTGTCGCTGTCCCCAGAAGACCAACGCCCTGGTGCGCGAAGGCTGGGTCGACCCGCGCTCGCTCCGCTTCGTCGATCGCAAGGTGCACCTGGCGCAGGTCCGCGCGCCTGCGCTGTCGCAGCACCTCGAAGCGCTCATCGCCCGGAGCCCCGACGAGCTCTTTCGCGAGCACGCCACGAGCGGGCTGGCTCCCGGACCCGACTTCGCCGCCCAGCTCGATCGGCTCTTCGGCGGTCCCGGATTGCCCCGTCACTGAGCCCTCGGGGGCTGGTGCAACCAAGCGCCCTTCCTCCGCAAGAATTCTCGTAGCCGTGCCGGGTAGTCGGCGGTCACCGCGCCGACGACGCTGGGCTGCCGGGCCAGGGCTTCGCGCCAGGCGCGCACTTTCGGAACCGTGTGGAATACACCCAGATCGACGATGGCGTCGAACACGTCGAAGTAGCGGAACACCGGAGCGAAGGCGGCATCGACCAAGGAGAACGAGGAGCCCGCGAAATAGGGCCCGTCCGGGTGCAAGGCCTGCTCCACCCGTTCCAGCTTGGCGCGCACCAGGGCGGCCTGCGCGTAGGTGCCGGCGGCGTCGGGCGCGGTCTCGAGGCCCCACACGTCGGAGAGGATGGCGGAGCTGGTCTCGATCCAGCCTCGGTGTCGCGCTCGCTCGAGTGCCCCGGTGGGGTGCAGAGGGCCGGGCAGCGTTTCGTCGAGGTACTCGCAGATGACCGCGGACTCGAAGAGCACCACGTCGTCCACTTCGAGGAGCGGCGTCTTGCCCAGCGGCGACTTGGCGACGAACCAATCGGGCTTGTGGTCGAGGTCCACGTAGACGCGTCGGAAGGGGACGCCTTTCTCGAGCAGCGTGATGGCGGCTCGCTGCACGTAGGGGCACAGATGATGGCTCACCAAGGTGAGATTCGGGCTCATGACCGCGCCACCCGGCCATCCACCGACGCGGAGCCGCCGCCCAGCACCGCCAGCGGCAGCGCGAGACCGAAGAGGAGGAGATCGAATTCCACGCCTTCTCCCGCCTGGTTTCCGAACCAGTTCATGAAGAAGCCGTTGGGAAGATGGGTGGTGACGAGCGCGCCCGCCATGACCACCGCGATGCCCGCCGCGGCCACGCGCGTGAGGGCGCCGAGCATGAGGGCGAGGGCGCCGAACGATTCGGCGACGATCACCAGAAAGCCCAGCGGCGCCGGCAGGTGCACCACGTCGCTGAAGTAGCGCATGGATCGATGGAAGCCGAAGCCGCCCCACCAACCCAGGAGCTTCTGGGCTCCGTGGGGGAACATGACCACGCCCAGGATCATGCGCTGGAAGAGGAGCGCGCGGCTCGGTTCGGTGGAGAGGAGTCGATGAAGATTGCTCATGGGCTGCATCGTGGGGCCGCCTCGTGGTCCGGTCGAACGCATGATTGTGATGTAAGATATCGACACGATGAATATCGCATCGACCAACCTCAACCTGTTCGTGGCCTTCGACGCGCTGGTGGCGGAGGGGAGCGTGAGCCGCGCGGCCAAGCGGGTGGGGATCACCCAGTCGGCCATGAGCAACGCACTGAAGCAGCTGCGAGCGGTGCTCGACGACCCGCTCTTCACCCGGGTCTCGCATGGCATCGTTCCCACTCCGCGCGCGCTGGCGCTGGCGGTGCCGGTGCGCGAGGCCATGCGTCTGCTCGAGGGCTCGCTCTCGCCCCGTCGCTTCGACCCCCGGAGCGCGCGCCGGACCTTCGTGCTCCTCGCCAGCGACTACGTGGAGCTGGTGCTCCTGCCGCCGCTCCTCGAGCGCCTCGGCCAGATTGCGCCCGGCGTGCGCATCGAGGTGCGACCCTGGGGCCTGCACGAGGTACCGGAGGCGCTCCAGCGCAGCGAGGCCGACCTCATGGTGGGGTTCTACGACAAGGTGCCGCTGCGGCACCGGAACGCGCTGCTCTTCGACGAGCGCTACGTGTGCGTGGTGCGTCGCGGTCATCCGGTGGTGAAGAAGACCCTCACGCTCCAGAAGTACGTTTCGCTGCGGCACATCCTGGTGTCGCAGAAGCCGGGCGCCACCAGCGGCATCGACCGAGCGCTGGCGGCTCGCGGACTCTCGCGCGAGGTAGCGGTGCGCGTCTCGCATTTTCTCAACGTGCCGGCGCTGGTGGCGCGTACGGACCTGGTGGCCGCTCTCAGCGAGCGCATCGCCGAGCCGTTCGCACGCGCCTTCGATCTCCGTCTGTTTCCGCCGCCGCTGCCGTTGCCCAAGAGTCGTATCGGGATGGTGTGGCACGAGGCCACCGATACCGATCCGGCGCAGCTCTGGTTGCGCGAGCTGCTTCGCGAAGTATCTCGCGAGGTGTGAAGGTCAGATGGGGACGATGCGGCCGCGGTTCGGCTGCGGCGCCTCGAAGGGAGCCGGCGGGTGTGCCTCGGCTTGCGACCACACCCACTCGGCCAGCGCTGCGCCCTCCGGGTCGTACCGCAGGAGCCCCGCGCGATCGAACGGGTAGCGCCAGTTGCGCGAGAAGTACATGGCCGACACTTCCGCGAAGTACTCGCTCGGGTTCTTGAGCGCGTAGGCCTGGGCGTCGACGGTGCCGTCGGCCTCGCGAACGTTGCGGTAGAGGCCGGCGCCCAGCGCGTGCTGGTATGCCCGCTCGATGCGCTCGCTCACGTGCTCGGCGAGGATCGAATGGAGCGAATGCGCGAGCTCGTGGATCATGAGCGGGAGCGAGATGCTGCCGTCGTTGAGGTTCTTGGCGGAATAGAACACCACCGAGTGCGCCCAAAGGGGGTCGTCGTTGTCGTGAATGGGGTTGCCGAAGGCTCCGCGGTACTCACCGCCGCCCGGGCATCCCGCCGTGCCGGCCTCTCCTCCGCGCATGACGAAGAGGCGCGTGGTGGTGAGTTGCTGGTAGGCGGACCGAGGAACGCGCCGCTCCACGTCGCGAAGGCCTCGTTCGAGCGACTTCAGCGCCAGGGCGACGTGGGGCGAGCGCTTGCCGGCGCGGTCGAGCTCGAGCTGCGCTTCGAAGCCGGCTACGGCGGTGCGATCGTAGCGACGCGGCGGGGTGCGAAAGTCGGCCCAGACGTCCTCGCCGGGGCATTTGTTGATGCGCGGAGCGCGCGCCGGGGCCTCGGTCGGTGACGGAGCGGCTGCCTCTACGTGCGGGCCGCGCTTCGGAGGCGGAGGCGACCAAGCTGGATAGTAGGTGGTGTGAGAGCCTTCACACGCGGCCGACCCCAGCGCGACGAGCAAGACGAGTGCACCTGGCTTTCGAAAGCGCATCGCGGCCTCCGACTAGCACTCTTTCGGGGGGCGCACGAATCGCAAGATTCAGAACGAGAACGTGCGCGTGCGCAAGCTCGCGTTGTCGTAGTAAAAGAGGCGATCGGCGTTGCCGGTGACCTTGCCGTTCACTTCCACGCTCGAGTCCATGTGCACGCAGCCGCGCTCGGCCACGCCGGAGCGGAGCGCGCCCCCGAAGATGTCGAGCCACACGCGGCCTTCGCCCAAGTAGATGCCGCGGCCCATGAGCGGAAGCGACAGCGGGAGGATCCCACCCACTTGCGTCCAAGCGCCGCCGTCCCACCGCGTGATGCTGCCGTGATCGCCCAGTACCACCACGTCGTCGGGGCCGGTGGCCAGGAGGGAGACGAATGTACGCTCCGACGGCTCCAGCTTCACCGGTTCCGTCGACCACGTGCCGTTGCGCCAGCGCTCCACGCCGCCGCGGCCCATGGTGGTCGTCACCAATCGAAGGCGATCGCGTGGTGAGACCACCAGTACGTCGGCGGGGCCGGGGGTCCAGTCCACACCGTCGAAGATCGCGGTCGCACCGGTGCCGTCGGCCCGTCGAACGGGCCACCCACCGCTGGCGGCATCGAACGAGTAGGGGCCGTCGTTGGGAATGTAGCCCTCCGGCAGGATGGTCGGCCTGCCGAAGCGCACGCCATCGTAGTGCTCGGCGTAGTACGAGGTTCCCGAACGCAGCGTGAGCCACAGCTCGCGGCTGGAGAATCCGGAGAGGCGCTCCACCACGTCGTCCGGCGAGAGGCGCGGCACGTCGAGCTCGGTCCACGTCGCGTCGAAGCGACCGCGGTACACCTTGCCGGCATCGAACGCCACGATGTCGTCGTCGGTGGTCGCGCGGAACACCGACGCAGCGCTGGGAGCGCCCGGGCCGCCGAGGGTGCGCGCGATGCTCGTGGTACCGACGCTGCTGTCGGCGCCGGAGGGACGCAGCCACGGACCGATGCCGGTGCCCGCTCCGCCCGCTGCGGTGGGGTTGGTCCCGACGAAGAGCTCGCCGGTGGGCGCCATGAAGGCGTCGGTGCAGGCGCCGGAGGTTGCGATGGTCCGCCCGCACGGAGCGGCGTTCGCGTCATCGAGGAAGATGCCGTTCCCCTGCGCGATGCCGATGGCTCCGGCAGCGAGAAAATAGCTTCGCGCGCCGTCGCTGAAGACCCGCAACCAATTCGCGATGCCCGAGCTTCGGACGCTCCACTGGGTGCCGTCGTGGTGGAAGACGCTGCTGCCCACCGCCCAGATGTCGTTCGCAGCGAGCACGCGGATGTCGCGCACCACCGCGCCCGTCGGGAGCGCAGGGCCGTTCTCCCAGGTGGTCCCGTTCCAGTGCCGGAGGCCGACCGCGCCGGCGACCCACACGTCGCTGGCGCTGGAGCCGTCGATGGCCGTGTAGCGCGAGGTTCCGAGCGCGGTCTGCGCGACCCAGGCCGTGCCGTTCCAGCGCCACACGCCTTCGCCCACCGACCAGCCGTCGTTGCTGGCGAAGAACTTCATCGCCGCGTCGCCGGGCGCCGACGCCGGGCTGCGCTCGAGATTGCCGCCGATCCAGCGCAGGTGAGGGCCGAGCCAGACCTCGTCGCGCGAGACCACGCCGATGGGCCAGGTGCTCACGCCGACCCCCAGGAGCGCGGTGGTGAGGGTGCCGTCGTAGTGCGCGAGGGCCGTGACGTTGCCGGGCATGAAGGTGGTGACCTGCCCGGTCCACCACACGTCGGTCGCCGACGTTCCCGCGATGGACTTCGTGGTGCCGCGAAACGACGTGGGCGACACCTGCTCCCACCCGCTTCGCCATCGAGCGCCGCGGCTCGGAAGCTCCAGCCGGAGCCCATCGAACGACGAACACTGGAACCGCGGGGAGATCTCCGTCTCCTTGGCGTCGCTGCGATTCGCGTCGGAGCCACCAGCGTCGAAGCCCGCGTCGTCGCTGTCGACCCCATCGCCCCGACGCGATGCGACGTTCACGCACGACGCCGCAAACAGGGTCATCGCCACGACCATCGAACCTGGAAACCGTCTCATCCGCATGCTCATATGGGGCTCA
>JABFRG010000754.1 GCA_013141295.1 Polyangiaceae bacterium | reverse complement strand
GCGTGTTCGGCACCTTCGCCGCAGACCCGGCGGAGCTCGAGAAAGCGCTGACCCCCAGCCTGCGCAAGCTCCTCATCGGCTGGCAAACGCCGGTGCACGCTGAGGTTCGTCCGGGCGGCTTCGTGCTGGCGCCGGTGGCGCTCGCCGCCGACCCCACCAGCCTCACCTGGCTCCTGGACGCGGTTCGCGCCTTCGGGAACAAGGCCGCCAAGATTCCGACCCGCGCCTGAGCTGACGCGCGGCGCCAGGGCAGAGCGCGGAACTGCTCGCAACGACAGAAGGTTTGTAAACGTCGCAGGGCCTGACCTATCATGCCTCCTGATGCGCGTACCCTCGGTTCTGGCCGCTGGCCTTCTCGTGACTGCCCTGGCCACCACGCGCGCGCATGCGGCAGACGCCATCGTGCATCCGTTCGCCGGGCACGCACTCAAGCCCACGAGCAAGTGCGAGAAGATCGACGCCAACGGCACCGAGACCGCGCGCAAGTTCTACGACGCGGGACGGGCCTATTACGAGCAGGCCAAGCTCGACAAGGCGCTCGACAACTTCTTCTCGGCCTACGAGCTCGACTGCGAGCGGCACGACATCCTCATCATCATCTCTCGCTCGTACGAGCGCGACGGCAACGTCGCCGATGCGATACGGACCCTCGAGGAGTACGTGAAGCGGTCCGGTGACCGATCGCCGGAGCACAAGGCGACCATCGAGAACCTCAAGGAACGTTACAAGAAGGAAGAAGCCGCAGCGGCCGCGCTCCGGGCCAACCAGAAGCCCCCGACGCCGCCGCGTGAGCACACCGTTCCGCCGTGGATCCTCGTGGGCGTGGGCGGCGCGGCGATTGCCACCGGTACGGTGCTGATGATCGTCGGCTACGGCGGCGGCTATCCGGAGGGGTGCGATCCCGATACCCACAAGTGCACGAACCCCGCCAACAACGGCAAGGCCGGCACCGTCAGCGGCATGCGTACGGTCGGCCCGCTGGTCCTCATCGGCGGTGGCGTGCTCACGGTGGGCGGCCTTTTGTGGCACTTCCTCGAGCCCACGGGCCCGGTGGAGGGCGACAAGAGCGCCCGCGTACGGGTGACTCCGGCGTTCGCCCCGGGGTACGCCGGCGCTTCCCTCGACGCGCGCTTCTGAGCGCTTCCTCAGGGGTAGCCGAGGTACTTGCGCGAGAGGAGCCCGACGACGACGCTCGCAGCGTTGGCGGCGAAGGAGAACCCGAGCGCGCGACGCACCGGCATCTTGACCGCGACCACCAGGAACGCCGCCTCCACCCACCAGGCGAACAGCTCGGACACCACAGACGTGAGCTCGTAGGAGAGGCCGAGCGCATCGCCCACCGGCGGAAAGAAGTACCAGACGAACGGGTGGGTGATGGCGCTGGCGGCAAACGCGGCCCAGGTAGGAGCCCCGGCCAAGAACCGATACACCGGCACCTCCACCGCTTCGGTGAAGAGAAACGCCCGAAACCAAGCCATGGCGTAGTCGGCCGTGAAGCGCGTCACGAAGCGCCTGCCGGAGCCGATGGCTGCGGGTGCTCCTGCCGGAGCGCGGCCTTGCCTTCCACCAGCACCAGCGCGAGGCACGCCAGCTCCAGGTACCCGTGGAACACCGCCAGGTGCAGGTAGGCGTAGCGCGCGTGGTGAAAGCTCTGGGTGGCGAGGTAGCCGAAGAACACCATGGCGCCGAGGGCGAGCACGAGGATCGGGAGCCCCACGTCGGCGCGCAACGCGCGGAAGCTCGAGGCGAAGCTGCGAAGACCCGGCCGCTCCCGGGCCTCTTCGGGAATCAGGCGGAGCCAGAGGCCGTAGTGCACCGACTGGGCGAACACGAAGAGGGCCACGAAGCGCATGCCCATGGTGAACGACCCCGACGGCGAGAGCTCTGCGATGGCCTGCTCGATGCCGGTGCCCGAGCTCACGGTGAAGAGCGCCGCGGGCCTCTCGATGATGCGATCGAAGACCCCCAGCACCAGCGCGCCTGCGAACGCCGCGAACACCAGGGTGGGGGCCGCCGCATGGCGCACGCTGCGGGCGAACACCAGGAGAAACAGCGCGAACGCCACCAAGTGGTGGCCGTGCAGGAGCAGCATTCCCGCGACGTACGGGTGGAGCAGGACGAGCGCGTAGATGCATCCGAAGGCGGAAGCCCAGAGGAGCTTCTTCGACCACGCGCCGCGGGCCGCGAGGAGCGCGCCGAGGACCGCCAGGAGCCCGGTGTCGAGGTTCGGCCGGAACCAGGTGCACGCGAGCGGCACCCCCACCAGCAGGAGAACCCACGGGCGGCGGTGCAGCCGAGGCTTCACGATGAGGTAGCGAACGTCGGACACCAGGTGCGGAACGCCGAGGAGGATGGGCGCCAGCACCACCATGAGGAGCGGAATCCACAGGCTGGTCGCCGCCGAGGCCAGCACCGCCAGCGATCCCAGGAGTGCGATGCGGAGCGGCCGCTGCGCGAGCAGGCTCCGAAGGCTCGGCCCGAAAGCCCGGAGCACCACGCTCCGCCCGCGATCGAGGGCCGAAAGCACCATGCTCAGCGGCGCCGACGAACCGCGAACGCGACGATGACCCCGAGAACGCCGAGCAACGCGAAGTCGAGGGAGCGGGTGCGCGACGACCCGGTGTTGCAGCCGCCACCGCCTTCGCCCGGCGTGCTCAAGGTGACGCCCGCGTCCACAGCGCTACCGCTGCTGCTGCTGCTCGATGCGCCGCCGCTGCTGCTGCTGGCGGTGGCCACGCACACCAGACAGGGCCGCTCCGTGCCGGGTGTGAAGCCGCCGTCGCCGTCGGGCACCCCCGCGCTCTTGCAGGTCTGCGCTTCGCACTTGCCGGGCGCCGCGCGGACGGTGCAGGCCGCGCCCGCGGTGGAGCCTTCGCACTCGAGCGCCCCTGGTGGCAACGCGTCGGCCAGCGCAGGGCTGCTCCCGAGCACGAGAGCAAGGGTCAAGAGAGCGGTCGCCACGCGAAAGCTTGCCATGGAGCGGATCCTCGCATGCGCCGGCCGGCGGAGCAACCTGCGCCCGAGCTGCCCGCTGCGCCATTGGCCTACCGGCCGAGGCACGATCCAGGCTAGAAAGGCCGGATGTTTCGGCCTGCGCGCATCGCCTCCGTGGAACCCATCGGCGGAGGCCTATGGGGAGTCCGGCTGGACGTGGCCGACGAAACACGTGCATCCTACACACACGTGGGCCAGTATACCCAGCTGAGAGCAGCGGGCGACGAGGCGTATTTCCTGCTGGCGCACGATCCCGCGACGCAGGCCCCGTGGGAGCTGGTGGTGCGCCCCAAGGGTCAAGTGGCCGAGGCGCTGGTCCGAGCCCGACCGGGCGATGCGGTGGAGACCGCCGACGCCATGGGTACCGGCTTCGATTGGGCGAAGACCGCCGACCTCCGGCTCGCCGTGGTGGTGGCTGGCTCCGGCTGGGCCGCGGCACCGCCGGTGCTCCGTGCGCGCATCCGCGAAGGCCTGGCGGCAGAGACCGCGCTCCTGGTGGGGGTCGACGATCCCCGAGACCCGCCGGCGCTGGCGGCCCTCGAGAGCTATCAGGCGAGCGGCGTCCTCGTGACGCTCTGCGTTCTTCCGAAGGGAACCGATGTAGGCGCCGCGCCCGAGGCACCGTTACCCCACGATCTGCCGGTGTTCCACGGAACAGCCGAGTCGCGGCTACGGACCGCGCTGGGCTCCATGGGAGCAGACGGCGCCCCCGAGGACGGCGTGGCGTGGGCCGCCATCGCGGTGGGCCCCGACGCGCTGGTGCAGGGCCTTCACGCGCTGGCTCGCGAGCACAAGGCGCTGCGGCACGTGCTTTTGAACGTATAGCTTTCGCCGAACTGCCGTAGACTCGGCGGGAGCATGCGGGCATCCGTGCAGGGCGGCAAAGAGGAGATTCGCGCCTCGGTACTGAAGACGTACCTGCTCCGCGTGCGCGCCGAGAAAGGCGAGGGTGCGCTGCGCAAGCTCCTGGCGACCGCCGGCATCGACAACACCATCGTCGACAACGAGCGCGCCTGGCTCTCGGTCTCGGGCGCCCTCAAGGCCCTCCGCGCCATCGCCGACATCCTGGGCAAGGCCGCCCTGGCCGACCGCGGCGAGTGGGTGGTGAGCGCCGAGGCCCTGGGGACCCTGGTGCGCATGCTGCGGGTGGCCAAGGAGCCCAGCGACGCGTACCGCTACCTGGCCGACAACGCGAAGGAAGTGACCCGGGTCGGCACCTGGGAATGCGAGCTCGAGGGCACCACCCGCGCCAAGGTGACCTACGGACCACGCACCGACGCCGAAGAACCGGTGGCCAAGAACGCCAGCGCCGACGAAGAGCTCTTCTGCGCGGCGCGCATCGGCGAGCTCACCAGCTATCCGCGCATCTGGGGCCTTCCGCCAGCCACCGTGGAGCACCCGACGTGCCTCGCCAAGAAAGGTGAAACCTGCACGTATCTCGTGTCGTGGGCTCAGCCCACCAAGCGCAAGGGGCAGCCCTTCGTGCTCGCGGGCATCGCCGCGGTCGTGCTGGGGACGCTGGTGGCGCTCACCGGCACGTGGATCGCAGGCCTGGTGGCGGCCCTGGCGGGCGGCGCCGCGGGGTACGTCTTCGGGACCATGCGCGACCGATCCGCAGGTGAGGAGACCCAGCGGGCCTTCGAGCGACATCGCATCGCCGCGCTCGAGCGCGGGCTCGAGCTCAAGGGCGAGCACGGTCAGCAGGCCCCAGCCGGTGAGCTCGCCGGAACCGTGCTGGGCGGCAAGTACAAGATCGGTCGCAAGATCGGCTCCGGCGGCATCGGCGTGGTGTACGCGGCGGAGCACACCGCGCTCGGCCACGAGGTCGCGGTGAAGGTGCTGCGCGGCGCCGCGGCCCGCGATGGCTCGGAGATCGCGCGCCTGCGGCGCGAGGCCCATATTCAGACCCACGTGGAGCATCCCAACGTGGCGCGCGTGATGGACCTCGATCAGATGCCCGACGGGTCCATCTACGTGGTCATGGAGCGCCTGGTGGGTCGCTCCCTGGCCGACCGCCTGCAGCGCGAAGGTCTCCTGGCGCCGGGCTTCGCCATTCCGGTGTTCGTCGACGTCTGCCGGGGCCTCGCCGCGGCCCACGCCAAAGGCGTGGTGCACCGCGATCTCAAGCCCGGGAACATCTTCCTCTGCGACGACGGCACCGCCAAGGTCCTCGACTTCGGCATGAGCAAGCTCACCAACGCCGAGGCCCTCACGCAGCAGGGCTACACCCTCGGCACCCCGGAATACATGGCGCCCGAGCAGTGCATCGGCGCGCCGGTGGAGCCGCGCACCGACGTCTACGCGCTGGGCGTGCTCATGTACGAGTCGCTCACCGGCGAGCTCCCCATCTCGTCGCAGAATCGCCGGGAGCTCCTCGACCTGCATCAGCGGAAGATCCCCGATCGCATGCTGGAGCGGCGTCCGGACCTGCCGATCCCCGAGGCCCTCGACGCCGCCGTGATGCAGTGTCTCGAGAAGCGCGCGGTGGACCGCCCGAGCTCTGCCAGCGAGCTGGGCGATCGCCTGGCCGCGATTTCCCTCGAGGGACTCCCCCGCAGCTATCCGAGCGGTACCGCACGCAAGCGCCTGCGCAAGACCGCCAGCGGCGATGGGCCAAAAGAACCCACTCCGCTGCCCGGTGCGGGCGTCGAGCGAGGCAACGATCTCGAGACGGTCTCCAAGCTCAAGAGTGATCCGCCGCCAGCAGAAGGCTCGTAACGCACTCGTCGCGGGCGTTCGCTGCACTGCGTGCTACTCTATTGCGATCCTTTAATCTTCGGTGCGAGGTCTTCGATGCGTGTCTTCCTGGTGGTCGGCGTTGCAACGGTGTTGGCAGCGCTCGCAGCTTGCGGCGACGATCCCGGTCCCAGCGTGGTCGTGCGCGACGCGGGCACCGACGGGAAGGTGCCGCCGAAGCCGCCGGGGCCGCACGAGAGCACCAACCCGCAGCCCAAGGTCACCGAGTGCAAGCGCACCCTCGCCGAAGGCGCGCCCACCTGCACCGTCACCAAGACCGGCACCGCCAACAAGGTCATCCGCGGCACGGTGCTCACGCCCAACGAGACCTTCCACGACGGTGAAGTGCTGGTGAGCGAAGAGGGCACCATCCTGTGCACCGGCTGCGACTGCAGCACCAACGCGGGCTTCGCCAGTGCGTCCATCGTGGAGTGCAAGACCGGCGTGGTGTCGCCGGGCCTCATCAATCCCCACGACCACATCACGTACGTCAACAACCCGCCGCTCACCCACGGGACCAAGAAGTACACCCAGCGATCCGACTGGCAGGGCGGCCCCGATCGCATCAACTACAAGAGCGGCGCCAACACTCTCACCCGGGCCTACGGCGAGCTCCGCTACATCATGAGCGGCACCACCAGCATGGCCGGCGGCGGCTCCTCGCGCGGCCTGGCGCGCAACCTCGACGACGACGTCGACACGCTCGAAGGTCTACCGGTCCAGGTCGCCAACTCCGACGTGTTTCCGTTGGGCTCGACGGCGCTCTCCGACAACTGCGACTACGGCACCGGGCGCACCACCTCGGGCGAGGTCCTCCAGCTCGGCAGCTACCTTCCGCACATCGCCGAGGGCATCAGCGCCATCGCGCGCAACGAGCTCGTGTGCGCGGCGCAAGCGGGCAGGTTCGCGCTCCTGGGCAAGCAGACCGGCGTGATTCACGGCGTCGCGGCCACACCACCCGAAGGGCGCGCGCTCCGCGAAGCCAAGTCGCGTCTGGTGTGGTCGCCGCGCTCCAACGTCGACCTTTACGGCCACACCGCGCCGGTGACGATGTTCGATCTCCAGGGCGTGCAGATCGCCCTCGGTACCGACTGGGTGGTCTCGGGTTCCATGAACATGCTGCGCGAGCTCCGCTGCGCCGACTCGCTGAACCAGACGTACTACGGCAAGCACTTCACCGACGCCGACCTCTGGCGCATGGCCACCGAGAACGCGTCGTTCGCCATCGGCGCCCAGGGCGTGCTCGGCATGATCAAGCCGGGCTACGTGGCCGACCTCGCGGTGTTCGACGGCAAGACCGCCAAGGACCATCGGGCAGTGCTCGATGCGGGCGTCGAGGACGTGGCGTTGGTGCTCCGCGGCGGACGCGTGATGTACGGCGACGATGCGCTGGTGCAGAGCCCGGTGTGGGGCCCCGGAACCGGCTGCGAAGCCTTCGATGGCAACGTGTGCGGTCGTGCCAAGCGCCTGTGCCTCGACGTGCCCGGCACCACCAGCACGCCAGCGCCGACCTTGGCGCAGATTCGCACGCAAGGCGAGACCGCCGACACCGGCCCCAAGTACCCGCTCTTCTTCTGCAAGGGCGAGACGCCGAAGGACGAGCCCAGCTGCACGCCTTCGCGGCCCCCGCAGTTCGACGGCGTGCACAAGGAGACCGACAAGGACGGCGACGGTGTTCCCGACGCCGAGGACAACTGCGTCGACGTGTTCAACCCGTTCCGCCCCATCGACGGCGCCAACCAGGCCGACGCCGACAAGGACGGCATCGGCGACGCATGCGACATCTGCCCGGAAGACGCCGAGCAAAAGTGCGTGCGCACCAGCGGCGGCGATCTCGACGGCGACGGCATTCCCAACGGTGTCGACAACTGCCCCGACGCGGCCAACGCCGATCAGAAGGACAGCGACCGCGACGCCCGCGGCGACGCGTGCGACAGCTGCGCGGTGGCGAACCCCGGTGCCACTGCGTGTCCGCTCGCCATTCACTCGGTGCGCAATCCTGGCGACGCCGCTCACCCCAGCGTGGGCACCATCGTCTCGTTGAGCGACGCCATCGTGTCGGTGGCGCGCCCCACCAGCGGCGCCAAGGACGGCTTCTTCGTGCAGGAGACGGTCGCCGGCGGGCCCTGGCAAGGGCTCTACGTCACCACCTCGGGCATGCTCACCGGCGTCACGGCGCCTGCGGGCAGCAAGCTCCGCGTCACCGGCGTGTACCACGAGCGCTTCGGCGAGAGCTGGATCACCGGCTCGCAGTTCACCCTCGACACCACCGGTCCGGTGGCGCCCACCGGCGTGGCGCTCACGCCCGGCGACATCACCGGCGCCAATGGCGAACAGTACGAAGGCGTCCTGGCCTACGTCGACGGCCCCACCATCATCGACGTGAGCCCCGACGATCCGGCGCTCAAGACCTTCGAGTTCCTCATCAACGGCAACCTGCGCGTGGACGACTACAACTACCCGCGCTACGGCACCTGCCTCACCTCGGGCGGCGTCCCCTGCCCCTACCCGCCGCCGAACTTCGGCACCCCGAACACGGCTCGCGAGTACAAGGTCGGCACCGCCTTCACCCGCATCATCGGCGTGATCGGCTACTCCTTCGGCAACCACAAGCTCTACCCCCGCACCGGGCTCGACTTCGTGTTTCCGTGAACTGTCCGGAAGCACCTTTGAAAGCTCTCGCCTTTCAGGGAGAGCGGGTGTGGGGTGATGTTTGAATGCGTAGACTTCGTCTTTCCCCTTGGCTAACTTCGTCCCGATGGCGAACCAGGTCCGACTGCCAAGGCCGAAAGACGCGATCTACCTCGCCTACATCAAGCTCAAGGGCAAGGACGTGGACCTCAAGCGCCTTGGGACAGAGTGGGTTCGCTCGATGGCAGACGAGCCGCTTCGGTCCGCGCTCACGGCGTACATCGCATCCGAAGAGCTCACCGTCGAGCGGAAGCGACGATGGTGGTTTCGTGATCCTCCCAAGGACATCCTCCGTTCATTCGGGATGGGCGCCGAAGAGGAGCGTCGATACCAAGCGGCGTCGCACGTGGTGGCCGTCATTGCGGAGGGATCTCGCGCTCTAGCAGCCTATTCGGTTGCTAGTGGAATTGCCGACGCTTTGGATGGTGTGGTGGTCGACCCTCAAGGGCTGCCGCGCGTGCTTCCCCAGAAGCTGCTCGCGGCGCGGATTTCGTCCGATGAAAGCGATGCGGTTTCGAAGTGGATACTCTGCCCGTTCTCGACCTCCGACGATGGGCTGGGGTGGATGACCACCACCGGAATGAGCAGGTTCGGTTTGCCCAACCTGGAGATGCGTCGCATTCCCATTGGGCTCGACGATGCACTGCTCTCGGTCATGAATGCGGTCGCACAGCATATCGTGGACGCTGCTGCGACGGGGTCGCACAACGCGTCGGACGTTGTGCTCGATCAAGACCAAGTGATTACGCAACGCGATTTGTCCCGCGCAATGGGACGAGACATTGCTGCCAAGCAGACGACCGTGCGTCTCGCGTTCGACGGCATTGGCCGAGACGGCATGGCCCCATTCGTCGTGATCGAACCGCCCGCATCGTTCAAGGGTGAACTGGGAGAGTGGTACTATGCACTGCTGTCCGAGTTTCTGGGCCGACCTCACCATCCTGCGCCGCTGACGCTTCCCCCAGGCGATGACGCACTCGAGCGCGCTCGGCAACGGGCCCTTGCGGAATGGCCCGAGGTGCGCGACCGCTTCGCCCGCGGTCTCTCCCCGCAACAGTCTCTCTTCGTCAAGCACGGCTTCGCTGCGAATGGTGTGATGGCGTTCTTGTGGGTCGGCGTCACCGGGGTCGACGCAGGCCGAATCGCGGGAACCCTCGCCAACGATGGCCCACAAGGCAGTGGCCTGAACCTCGGTATGCGCGTGACCATCGCCGAGGAAGAGCTTGGTGATTGGATGATCACCGAAGGCGAACGCCGCGAGGGCGGCTACACCATCGACATCCTACAGGCGAAACAGCGAGACACCTGAATCACGACGCGCTTTCCGCCATCCAGTCGACGAGCGCCCACGGCCAGTCGTTGACGCGCACGGGAAGCCCAAGATCGTCGCCGACATCGCAATCGGGGTCGATCTTTCGCGCGCGGGCGAGCGCCATTTCTGTCTCCGAGTCGACGCCATCGACCACGCGAAAGTATTGGTACAGCTGCCCGTCGTCCGCTTGGAATTCTCCTTCTCTGTCCAGTGATGCGGCGCCGAGCACCGCGAGGAGGAGGTCCGCGAGCGTCTTGGCGTCCTCTACTCCGGTGGCCTCGAGGTGCTGCGCCCATGCGGACGGAGTGAGGTCGAGCTTAGCGTAGTTTCCCTGGGCGTCGATCAACGGGAACTCGTCGTCGAAGCGCCACTCGCTCGGACACCCGTACCGGAGGCGTACGCGCCCGAGCTGGATCTCGTGCGCCCGAGGCTCTTCACCCCAGCCCCACGCTGCGGTCAGGGGATTCCGGGCCTCGGACCAGTCGGGCCAAGCCGCCACGACTGCGTGCTCGAACGCCGCGCGTAGCACGCGCTGGAGTTGAGCGGGATCGTCCGTCTGCGCGTCGAAAGCCTCCCGGACACGCGCGGCACGCGCCCGCGTTGACGACGTCCAACCATCATCGAGCGCCACCACGGACACCTGCTGCCAGGGGGGCGGCGGGTCCTCCAAACGAGAGGGCGTTGGCGTGCCGTCGGTAGCAAACGTCACGGTTGCAATCGCGGAGCGCGCTGCGATCTTGGATTCTGTGGCCTCAATGACTTGGAGCCGACGCGCGGCCACATCGAACAGGTACAAGTAGTTGAAGTCGAGGAAGTCCGGAACGTGTTCAAGGCCGAAAAAACGGGGCCATACGTCGTCGTCGTCTTGTTCGGCGCGCTGACGCGTCGCATAGCTCGACCAACCATGGGGCGCATCGCAAATCGCTTCGTTCACCACCCGATCGAGACTGCCGCGATGTGATCGCACCGCTTCAAGGAGGGAGTTGCCTAGGGCCGCTGGATTCCCGTCCCAATGGTTCCATACCCCCTTGAAACCGCCGTCTTTCGTCGCGTACGCGATGACCGCCCGGGTGCTCATCTGCTCTGTTTTCGTGAGGTTCCCACGCGCTGCCCACTAGCATGTCTGGCGCGCGTGGTCCTCACTTCGGACAGGCGAAGTCGGAAACGCGCAAGCTGCCGCCGGCGAGGGTGAGCACGTCGCCGGATACGGAAATCCCGAAGCCGTCGCCGGTACCCTGCGGCACGAAAAGGCAGGTTCCGCTGAAGTCGTTGGTGATGGGCTTGGTGATCTTGGAGACGAGCCCCGCGCAAAAGGGAGCGTCCGCCTTGTAGTTGCCCGCGAGTGCGAAGGGCGAGAACGTCACGTCGGACCCGCTGAAGGGGTTGGCTCCGCCCGGGATGTCGACGGTTGCCAGGCTCGTCGAAAACGCTCCGTTCGCGCCGAGCGACACGTTGGAGAACACGAGCGGAGGCCCCAGGCTCGACGCTTGCGAAACGGTGCGTCCGTCTTTCGCGAGCGGGTACAGCGTGATCGACACGCTCCCTGCGCCGACCTGGGGCGCGACCTGGGCAGCGAAGCGGAGCGTTTTAACGAGGTTGCCAGCCATGAGGTCGGAGTAGCAAACGGCGAAGTGAACATCCTTCTTCGGGCCGGCGTCGCTCGGCGCGCCATCTCGAGGCGCATCGCCATCGGGCACCGCGCCGTCCATCTCGGACGAAACCGCTCCGGACGACGAAGAGTAGCTCGTTCCCCCGGCTCCACATGCAAAAGCTCCGCACCCCAGCAACGCCGCGAAGATAGTCCGAAAGTGCATGCACTCAGGCTAGCTCGCCCGAATGCGCGGCGCAACGAGCCCGCGGTCTTTGGCGCCAAACGAGCCTAGCTCACCCTTTCAGAACCCACGCCAGGCCGGCGAGGCTGAGGGCGATGATGAGAATCGCGGCGACGACCACGCCGATGTCGGTGGGCGTCCAGCCGGACTTCTTTCGCGCGATCGGTGCCGGTGCCGGTGCCGGAGCGGGCGCGGCGACCATGGGCGCGGCGGCTCCCGCAGCAGAGCGTGGTGGGACGGCACTGGCGGGTGCAGGCTCCTTGGCGCTGGGCGGCGCGAGCATCGAGGGCGGCGGCTCGGGGGGCGCGTCTTCCTCCGCCACCGGCTCGTCGGGCATGGTCTCGAGCTGCGCGAGGGCCACCGTGAGCGGCTCGGTGAGGGCGAGCACGGTGCGGCCGATCTTCACCATGGCGCTCGACTTCCACGGCACGTCGCGCGACGGCGGAAGGCGACGTTCGCCCAGCCAGGTGCCATTCTTGGAGCCGAGATCGCACACCACGACGATGGCGCCTTTCCTCGTCACACGAATGTGCTCGCGCGAGGTATCGGGATCGGCGAGCGCGAGGTCCGTCTCTTCGCCACGGCCGACGGTGTAGCCCTGCTCGTCGTCGGTGAGAAAGAGCTCTTCGCCGACGTCGAAGCCTTCGACCACCTGGATGCGCGGCGTGACGTCGTCGCCCATGGCCTGCATGGCGCCGGCGATGAGCGCCAGAGCGACGTCTCGGGTGGCGCTGGCTGCGTCGAGCGCCACCGGGCCGTGACCCACCCGCACCTCGACCCAGACGCGGCCCACGCGGAGCATGTCGCCGGTGCGGAGCGTGCGGGGCGTGCGCGGCTGAAGGCGCACCCCGCCGACCCAGGTGCCGTTGCTGCTGCCTTCGTCGACCACCACGTACTCGCTGCCGTTGGCGCGCACGCTGGCGTGGCGATGGCTCACGCTGGGGTCCGGGAGCCAGAGATCGCTGCCGCTGCCGCGTCCGATGACCACGCGCGCGCCGTCGAACGTGAGCTCGTGGTCCGCGGCGCCCCCGCCGTCCGCGCGAACGATCAACGTCACCGGCATGGCGTACGCCTCTTCAGATCCCCGGGTTGCTGCGGAGCGACGGGCGATAGCCGTCGGTCTTGCGCTCGACCCACTGGATGACCTTGGCGGCCATGTCCTCGCCGCGGTGGCGGGAGAGCTCTTGAATGCCGGTGGGCGAAGTGACGTTCACCTCGGTGAGCTTGCCACCGATGACGTCGAGCCCGACGAACACCAGACCGTCGGCCCGCAGGCGCGGCGCGATATCCGTGATGATGCGCTGCTCCTCGGCCGTGACCTCGCAGGGCTCTACCCGACCGCCCACGTGGATGTTGGAGCGCAGATCGTCGGAGCGTGGCACGCGATTGATGGCGCCCAGCACCTCGCCATCGAGGAGCAGAATGCGCTTGTCGCCTTGCTCCACCGCCGGCAGATACTCCTGCACCATGGCGAGGCGCTTGCCCTCACCGGTGACGGTCTCCACGATGCCGCGGATGTTCTTGTCGCCTTCGGCCAACAGGAAGACCCCGGCGCCGCCGGCGCCGTCGAGGGGCTTGATGACGCCGCGACCGCCGAGTGCCTTCACGAAGGCGTGGATGCGATCGGGGCTGCTGGTGACCAGGGTGCGGGGCATGTGACGCGCGAAGTGGAGCGCGTACAGCTTCTCGTTGGCGTCGCGGAGGCCGCGCGGATCGTTGAGGATCTCGGTGCGCCCCCGGGCGCGCTCGAGCATGAGCGTGAGGTACAGGTACGACGATTCGAAGGGCGGGTCCTTGCGAATGAACACCGCCTCGACATCGGCGAGGCGCACGTCTTCCGCCGGCCCGTACGCGAAGAACGGCGCGCTATCTGCGACCACCACCGGGCGGACGCGGGCGTGCACTTCGCCGGAGTCGACGTACACGTCTTGGGGCTCGGCGTGGAGCGAGACGTGACCCCGCAATTGGGCCGCCCGCTGAAAGGCGAAGGTCGTATCCTTGTCGGGAAGAACACGATCCATCGGATCCATCACGTACACGAATCGCATGCTCAACGTTCCACTCCGTAGTTCATCGAACCGGTCGCGGTCCCTTCCCCGACGGATGGCCGGGGCATTGGCCCGCAGCCTAGCACTCGTTGCCGGGCCCGCGCTTCTGGCATTCGGATTCGTGGGTCGAAATGCCGATGCGGCATACCCGCAGAGCGCCGAGGGATCCCGCGTCGCGGTGGTCACCGATCACGTGGAGGCAACGCGCGCGGCCCTCGACGTGCTCTCGTCCGGCGGGAATGCCGCCGACGCGGCGGTGGCAGCGGCGCTGGTGCTGGGGGTGGTTGCGCCCTCCGGGAGCGGCCTCGGGGGCGGAGGCTTCGCGCTGGTGACGACGGCGCGGGACCACAAAGTGACGGCCCTCGACTTTCGCGAGACTGCGCCAGCCGCCCTCGACACGGCGCGCCTTCTGGCCGGCCGCGGCACCCCCGGACGCGGCGCCACCATCGGCGTTCCCGGGGAGGCGGCAGGCCTCGAGTGGCTGGCGACCCACCACGGCAAGCGCCCGCTCGCACGCGACGCCGATGCCGCCGTTCGCGCCGCAGAGGCTGGCTTCTACGTGAGCCGCCCGCTGGCCGACGCGCTGTCCCGGAGTGGCGCTCGCATGGCCCCCGGCAGCGAGCTCGCTATCGGGCTCTTCCCCGGTTCACAGCCGGCCCCGTACGCCACGCGCATCACACGCCCCGAGCTGGCGGCCACACTCAAGCGCTTCGGCGCCGAAGGATCGCGTGCAATTTACACAGGATCCGTCGCCGACCGCATCGTGGAGTCGACGAAGGCAGCCGGCGGCTCGCTCACGCTGGACGATCTCCGCGACTACCGCGTACGCGAGCGAAAGCCGCTGCAGCGCGACGTCGACGGCAAGACCATCGTCACCATGCCGGCCCCTTCGGCGGGCGGCTTGATGGTGCTCGAGACGCTGGCCATGCACGGCGCGTCCGGTGCTTCGCCCCTCAACGCCATGGGCTTCGGCTCCAGCGCGTACTTGCACGTCCTCGCCGAGACCTTCCGCGGGGCCATGGCCGATCGCGTGCGGTTCGCCGGAGATCCCGACCTCGAAAGCGGCGTGGCCGAGGCCTACGATCGCGCGCTCGATCCCGCGCAACTCGCAGCACGGCGTCAGCGCATCGACGTCGACAAGACCAAGCCCGCCACCGAGCTCCGCACGCGCGAGGCGGGCACCTCGCACATCGTGGTGGTGGACGACGAAGGCAACGTGGTGGCGCTGACCACCACGGTCAACGACGCGTTCGGCTCCGGGGTAGTGGCCCGCGGCACCGGCATCGTGCTCAACGACGAGCTCGAGGACTTCGCGGCGCCCGCCGACGTCGCCGGCTTCGGTCTGGTGGGGCTGGGACCCAATCGCCCGCGGCCCAAGGCGCGACCGGTGTCGAGCATGACGCCGGTCATCGTGCTCGAAAAGGGCGAAGCGATCCTGGTTGCCGGCGGATCGGGCGGTGCGCGCATCGCCACCGGCGTGACCCAGGCCGTGCTCGCGCGCCTGGTGTTCGGTCTCGACCCCAGCGCGTGCGTCTCGAGCCCGCGCATTCACCCCACTGGAACGCAGCTGCTGGTGGAGGCCGAAGTGCCGTTCGACGTGCGCTGGGGTCTCCAAGCGCGCGGGGAGCAGCTCTCGCTGGTGCCGTCGGCGAGCGATCCCGCTTCGCGCGCTCCGGGCGCCAGCGGCCCCGCGGCGGTGCAAATGATCACCATCGAGCGCGACGCCCAGGGCCGGCATCTGCTGGCCGGCACCGACCCGCGCAAGGGCGGCATGGCCGCCGCACGCTGACGAGGTATGCGTGACGATCTCCACAATCCCGGCCTGCCGATTCGCTTGAACCTGGGGGGCCTCGAGCTGTCGGCTTTCAGCATCTCCGGGCTCGCCACCTACGTCACGGTCCCGGCCTTCGACGCGTGCTTCGATCTCGGTCACTGCTCGGTGTCGGCGAGCCACCAGCGCAACGTGTTGCTCTCGCACGTGCATCAAGACCACGCGCTGGGTGTGGTGCGCCACCTTACGCTGCGATCGATGCACGGGGCCAAGCCCTCGCGCATCTTCGTCCCGGCCGAGAGTCGCGACGGGCTCATCGAGGTCCTCCGGGCGCACGAACGAATGGAGCAGCGGACGCCGCAAGATCTCGACGCGATGGTGCGTGGGGTTTCGGCCGACGAGGTCTTCGCGCTCTCTCCCCACCGCACGGTGCGCGCCTTCGACGTGACCCACCGCATCGCCTCCCGCGGGTACACCGTCACCGAGCGCCGTCGAAAGCTGCGGGCCCACCTGGTCGGGCAACCGGGCGAAGCCATTCGCGCGGCGCGCGAACGCGGCGAGGAGCTGTACGACTACCGCGACGAGACGCTCTTCACCTATGTGGGCGACAGCACCTTGGAGACGCTCCTGCGCCATCCGGAGGTGGGCGAGAGCGCGGTGCTCTTCTTGGAGGCCACGCATCTCCCTGGCACGTCGCCGGACGTGAGCGCCAAGTACGGCCATACTCACATCGAAGAGCTGGCGGACCTCTACGCGCGCGATCCTCGGGCGCTGGCCAGCCCGCACATCGTGCTCAAGCACTTCAGCATGAAGTACGGCAGACGCGACATCGAGGAGGCCCGTGCTCGCCTGCCGCCGGGATTGCGAGAGCGCGTCACGCTCCTGATTCCGCCGGAGCCGTGAAGGCGGCCCAGTTGTCTTGTCAGTTGTCTTGGGCGTGGGCGATGAGGTCGGCGCTGAGGTCGGGGTCGAGATCGCTGGCCACCAGGTAACCGACGCCTTCGCGCTGGGTGACCGCCACCGAGTAACCGTTGGCGCGACCGACGCGAACCTCGGAGCTGCCCACCGCGCGCGGCGAAGGGTCGAGCCCCTCCACATGAATCTTGTTGGGGTCGTAGATGAAGACGCTGACCCGCTGCTGCTGGCCGTTGCGCTCGATCTCGTACTGGAGCATGGCGGCGCGCTCGTGGTTCACCGGGAGCACCCGACCGCCCACGAGCTTCGCGTTCTGCGAGAACACCGGCGGCCGCACCGGCACGCCCACGTAGCGCTCGAAGCGACGGATCTGCTTCGGATCGTTGCTCTCCGGGTCGAGCGGACGAGAGTGCTCGGCGATGATGTCGCTGAGCGAGCCCTCGGCCATCACGTCGTGCTGCTTGGGCGCGAATCGCGCGTTCCACGCCACCGCCACGGCAGCCGCTGCGGTGAGCGGCAAGAGCGCACGCCAGGCCAGCGACGGCTCGCGCTTGCGGGCCGCGGTGATGGGGGTGACGGTGGCGAGGTCCGCGGACTTCATAGCCGCGAGAGCGCGGCTGCGGAAGTCGGACGACGCCGAGGTCTTCACCATGCGGCGAACCGAAGTGCCCATCGCGCGCTTCAGCTCCACCTGCTCGCGACACACCGCGCAGGAACCTACGTGCTCGTCGACCTCGATGGTCGAGGCTGCGTCCAGCTCGCCGTCCAAGCTCGGACCAAGCAGCCGCGACACCTTGCGGCATTCGTTGGTCATCACTTCAGTCATGCCACGCCTCGCTTCTTGGCGCGGAACGCTTCGAGACTGGTGGGCTCGGCAACTGGCGCTTCACTGACTTTCACGATTCCCATGGCGACTGCGTGTTCGTAAAGGGCTTTCTGGAGCAGCTTTCGGCCGCGGTGAAGCCGGCTCATGACGGTGCCCACCGGGCAGCTCATGATCTCGGCGATTTCTTCGTACGAGAATTCTTCGACGTCGCACAGGATGACCGCCAGCCGGAACTCCGCCGGCAGCGCGTCGAGGGCATTGCGCACCTCGCCTTCGACGATCGGCAGCAGGGCGACCTGCTCCGGATCCCGGAGCTGGCGCATCGTGGACGCGCTCACCCAGCCATCGACCAACGGATCGGCGTCGGGCCCCTCGAAGAGGTTCCGCTCGAGACCGCCGCGCCGGTACTTGTTGATGAACGTGTTGGTGAGAATGCGGAAGAGCCAGGCCTTGAGGTTGGTCCCCGGGCGGAACTGGTCCTTGGCGCGCATGGCTTTCACCAGCGAGTCCTGCACCAGATCTTCGGCCTCGGTCGGGTTCCGCGTCAGGCGACACGCCACGCCGTACAGGGCGTCCAGATGACTCGCGGCGTCGTCTTCGAAGGTCTTGGTTTGGTTTGCGTCGGTCATCGGCTCGTCCTTTTCAACGTAACCAACAAGACGCCCACGTCGACTATTCCCGCGGAATCACTTTGACAAAACGGCAGCCCCCGTTTCCGGGGGCTCGAAACCATTGAGATTTTTTGGGGGCGATTCGGGCGCCCCTGCCCGCCCTTTCAGGCCTTGTCCTTGAGCTTGGCTTCCAGCTCCTCGACCCGGGCCGACAGGCGCTTCACTTCCAGCTCCAGGTGCTGCCAGGGGAGGATGGTCGGGAGCACGGCCTTCACCCGCTCGTCGATGCGGTGCTGCATGTCCTCGATGGTGCCCTTGGCCTGCTCCACCAGGCTGGGCTTGGGAGCTGCCTTGGCGGGCTCTTCTTTGACCTCGACGACGCCCTCCTTGCCCGGCTCGCCTGGCTTGTTGCCGGGGATGAGGCGCCCGATGGGGCCTTCGCGGAGGCTGGTGAGGACGTTCTCGGTGCGCTGGTGGATGAGATCCTTCAGCGTCTGGAGGGGCAGGCTCTTCTGGTTCGCCTTCTGCTCCTCGTAGATGATCTGCGCGAGGGTGACCTCGGTGAGATCTTCCTTCGAGTTGTTGTCGATGATCTGCACTTCCTCGCCGCCGCGGACGAGCTCCCCGATCTGCAGAAGCGTCACGTATCGACTGTCCTTCGTGTCGTACAGCTTGCGATTCGAGTAACGCTTGATGACACGCCGCACAGCCGCTTCATTGGTTTCCACGGGGTCTCTCCTCCTCCGAGCGGGCTTGTCGCCGCGGCCTCGATCTGAAAGATACACTAACGCATGGAGTCACGGGGTTCAGGAAGTGTGCTTTCCGTTCACGACGTCACCTTTCGCGTGGCGGGGGTCGAAGCGCCGTTGGTCGGAAACGTCTCGTTCGACGTTTTTCCCGGTGATTTCGTGTGCATCGTCGGGCCGAACGGGGCAGGAAAGAGCACCCTGCTGAGCCTTTTGGGCGGCGCGCTGGCACCGACCAGCGGTCAGATATTGCTGCTGGGACGGAATTTGCGCGAGTGGGAACGCCCGAGAATCGCCTCGCACGTGTCACTGTTGTCGCAATTCGCTCCACCGGTGTTCGAGTACACGGTGCGTGAAGTGGTGGCGATGGGACGCGCGCCGCATCAAGACGCGTGGCTCCGCATGCGCGCGGAGGACGAGCGCGCGGTGGACGCAGCCTTGGCCCGCTGGGAGCTCGATGCGCTGGCGTCGCGTGCGGTGGCGACGCTGAGCGGCGGCGAGCAAAAACGC
Source organism: Polyangiaceae bacterium (assembly GCA_013141295.1). Taxonomy (GTDB): domain Bacteria; phylum Myxococcota_A; class Polyangia; order Polyangiales; family Polyangiaceae; genus JABFRG01. The sequence continues at coordinate 13,409 of JABFRG010000754.1, read as the reverse complement.
GTGGCTCTTGCACGCATCTTCGCGCAGGCCACCGAGGTGATGCTGCTCGACGAGCCGGGCAGCTCGCTCGACCTGCGCCAGACCATCTCGCTGCACGAGCACATCGCGAGCGAAGTGCGCGAGCGCAAGGTGGCGTGCGTGGCGGTGACCCACGATCTGGCCATCGCCGCGCGCTTCGCGACCCGCATCGTGCTCTTCGCGAAGGGCAGCATCCAGGCCGAGGGCACCGCCGACGAAGTGCTCACCGAGGCGCGCGTGCGCGAGGTGTTCGGCGCGGAAGTGGCGCTGGGCACGCACCAGGGCATGCGCTGGTTCGTGCCCATCCGTACCGCGTGATCACCTTCCGATGGTGAAGGTTCCCGCGCAGGTGTTGCCGCCGCCTTCGATGTTGTGGGTGGAGAGCGAGAGCGTGCCGTTCTCGAGCTGCGCGACGATCTTGCTGCCGCGCTCGGGGCACACCAAGCCGATGCCGTTGGAGCCGACGCCGGGGAAGTACGAAGTGGTGCTCCCGCTGGTTCCCGCGCCATCGACCAGGGTGACCGTGTTGGTGGGCACGTAGCCACCGAGGCTCATGGTGGTGGTGACCCGGAGCGTAGCGCCGGTGCGCTCCACGTGCATCACGCAGGTATCGGGCATGCGATTGCCGTTGGCGTGGCAGGTGTGGTCGCTGCCGACGTAGGGGCTGATGGAATAGAGGTAGCCTTTGCCGGTGGCGTCGAAGGACGTGGGGAGCGCGTCTTCGGGCGCCGGCGGCGGGGGCGGCGGCGCGCCCACGAAGGTCACGTCGAAGGTGGCGTTGCGCGATTTCTCGTCGCGGAAGGCCAGGTAGTAGGTGCCTCCGGTGCGCACCGTCTGCACGATGTGCGCGCTCGGGTCGGTGGCGCTGGCGTCGCGGTTCGAGCTCAGCGTCTGGAACTTGGAGCCCAGGAGCCAGGCCTGGGGGTCGCCTCCGCTCGCGGAGCGCACCCAGAGTTCGACCTTGGCGCCGGCGGCGAGATCGAGCCGCAGCGCGCGGTACGTCGGCGTCTTGGTGTACACCACACGCTTCGTCTCGCCCGAGGCCAGCGTCCCCACGATTTCCCCGGCGCCGAGCGCACGGAGCTCGTCCTGGGAGCTGCCGTCTTCGGAGTCCTCGGCGGCATCGACGGCGCAACCGAGCGGCGCCAGCGGAAGGGCGATGGCGGCGAGGAAGGCGAGCGGAAGCAAGCGAGAGCGGGAGCGGAGGATGTGCATGGTGGGCTCCTACGCGAGGCCTCCCCCGGGATCTTCCTCCGGCCACGCAAGCTGGCGCGACAAAGGGTGCCTACTTGCCGCGCCAGAGGGTCGCGCCCGCGGCATAGACGTCGCCCCACGGCGTGGCCCACAGGTGCACGATGCCTCTCGACGAGGGGAGGGGGGTCGCGTTCGACGGGAACGGTACGTGTACAATGCACATTTATCGCTGAGCCGATCCTGGGGGCTCGGTGCCCCTTGGAGCAACATGAACGCAACTGGGGTCGGCCGCCGCCGCGCGGCATGGGTGGCTTTTGTCGTCGCGCTGGCCGCCGGCGCGGCATGGCTCGCGTACCTGGGACTTCGGACCGGGGCGCGGCCGGGCGATGGCGCTGCACCGAACGGTGCCGCGGGCACCACCGTCACCTTGGCCGGCGAGAGGCCCGGAGATGCCCCGGCGGCGGCCGGCGGAAGCGACGACGGCGCCGCGCGCTGGTACGTGGACCGGAGCGCGTCGCCGCTGGAGATGGCGGGGCAGGTGTGGTTCGAGGGCGCGCCGGCGCCGAGGGTGCGGGTGGTGCTCGACGACGAGCATCGCGCGTTCGTCCACCGGGAGGCGGTGAGCGACGCCTCCGGACACTTTCGCTTCGTATCCGTGCCGCGCATCGCCGGCAGCTTCCGGGTGGCGTCGACCAACGGAGACCGCACGCCGAGCTGGGCCACGGCCGCCGGTGATACGTCGAAGCTCGATCTGGAGATTCGTACTTATGCGTGTACTGCGCACATTTATGGGGACGTCTCCGACGCATCCGGTGGCCCGGTGCCGGGCGCGCGCGTCGCCGTGGCCGAGGTACCGGAGGTGGCGGCCACCAGCGACGCCGCCGGTCGTTTCTCGCTCTGCATGGGGCCCGGCGGAGGAACCGTGCGGGTGACGGCGAGCGGGTACGGGCCCTACGCGAAGTACCTCACGAGCCGCGGTACCGTGCGGCAAGACGTGGTGTTGATGCCGGAGGCCAGCCTGGAGGGAACCGCGGTGCTGGCCACCACACGCGCCCCGGCACCGTATGCCCGCGTGAGCGCACGGCAGGAGGGCGACGGACCAGTGGAGGTGAGCGCCGACGAGAGCGGACGCTTCGTGTTCCCTTCGCTCTCTCCCGGCGCATATCGCGTGGAGGCGCGCATCGCGAACGCCAAGAGCAAGGCGCCAGCGGAGGTGCGGGTGTTCGCGTCGGGACGGGCTTCGGTGGTGGTGGCGCTCGATCCTCGGGCGACGGTTCGTGGGCGCCTGGTCGCCGCCGAGGGCCCGGTGAGTGGCGCCTCGGTGAACCTCGGGTTCCACGCGACCTATGAGTGGGCTACCGCGGCCCGCACCGATGCCAGCGGGCGCTTCGTGCTCCGCGACGTGCCGGTGGGCAACGTCCTGGTCGACGTCCCCGACTGGGAGGTGCGCACGCCGCGAACGGTGCGGGTGCCCGAGGCCGGCATCGACGACTTGACGGTGGAGGTAGCGAGCCGCGGCGTGCTGGCGGTGACGGTGCTGCGCGGGGTAGCCGCGGTGCCGGAGGCCACCGTGTCGGTGCGCGGAACCAACGTGAGCGCGACCCGCACCAGCAACGCCAGCGGGGTGGCGACCTTTCGTGGGCTGGAGCCCGGGACGTACCGGCTGGTGGGAGAGCAGGGGAGCGATTTTGCCACCGCCGAGAACGTGCAAGTTACACGCACACGAAACGATCGCGCGACGCTGGAGCTGGACCGCGGGCGCACCGTGCGCGGACGCGTGGTGGACGAAGAAGGAGCGCCGGTGGACGGAGCGCGCATCGCCTTCTCCCGCGTAGGCACCGCCGAGGACGCGGGCGCGACGGCGGCGAGCGGCCCCGACGGCACGTTCCAGGGCGGCCCCTTGCGCGGCCCCGCCGTCTACGAAGTGCGGGTGACGCGGTCGGGCTTCCCGCTGGAGCCCAAGGGCGCGTTTCCCCGGCTCACGGTGCCCAAGGAAGGCACCGCGCCGGATCTCGAGCTGTTGGTGAAGAAGCTCGCGCAGCGTCTCGAGGGCGTGGTGGTGGACGCCCAAGGCGGCCCGGTGCGCGACGCGCGCGTGACCTTGACCCGTCCGGAGCGACACACCGCGACGCTCGCCACGACCTTCACCGGCAACGATGGCACCTTCTCGCTGCGCAACCTGGGGACCGGACCGTACGCGGTGAAGGCCACCGCGGTGAACGGGAGCGAAGCGCAGCTCGCCGCCATCTCGCTCCCACGGGAAACCGTGCGCCTGGTGCTACCGGAGGTGGGGTCGGTGCGCGGCGTGCTGCGGGACTTTCCGGCTTCGCCCACGCCGTCGATCATGGCCTGGCACGAGCGGGGCTACGAATGGGACTTTCACGCGGCGGTGCTGGACGGCAATCGCTTCACCATCGAGGGCCTGCCGCGGGGTCGCTATCACGTTGCGGCAACCACCTCCGAAGCCTCGGCGCGCGTGACCTTCGAGATCGTCGGGGCCGCGCCGGTGGACGTCGAGCTCTCGGCCTCCGGCAAGCGCACCATTCGCGGGCGTGCGCTCGACCTCGTGCGGGGAACGCCGCTGCCGAACCTGAGCTGCCAGGCTGCTCCCGACGTGGAGGGCGGACGCAGCCCGGCGGTGGTCCCGGGCAACGTGTTCACCGACGAAGCCGGCGGCTTCGCCTTCGAGGGCGTTCCGGACGCGGACCTGTACATGTGGTGCATGGGCGATTCGGCGTTCCGTGGGGGTGCGGCGCGCATGCCGCGAGATCTCGGAGATCGGTCGGTCACGGTGTGGGGGCTCGACGTACGGGGAAGGCCAGCTCTCGACTTCCGGGCGCTCGGCATGTCGTTCGACGAGGACCACCCGTTCTCGCATCGAATCGTGACGGTGGAGCCCAAGGGGCCAGCCGATCGCGCCGGCGTACGTGCGCTCGACGTCATCGATGCGGTGGAGGGGCGCAGCACCGCGGACCTGGGCAACGGCACCGTACGGGCGTACCTGGCGCTGGTCCTTCAGGAGAAGCACGCCGTGCGCTTCGGGGTTCGGCGGGGCGAAGCGACGGTGGCGATGGAGCTCCGGTAGCCTCATTATGTAGCCAGGCTAATGAGTACCATTCTCCGATGGGCCTTCCCCTGGGGTGCCCGAGGCCCCAGAATCGCGGCCATGAAGACCGCCGCCTACGCTGCATCGAAAGCCGGAGCCCAGCTCGCCCCCTTTTCCATCGACCGTCGTGAGCCGGGCGAGAACGACGTGGTCATCGACGTTCTCTTCTGCGGCGTGTGCCACTCCGATCTGCACCAGGTGAAGGACGAGTGGGGCGGCGCCAAGTTTCCCATGGTGCCGGGCCACGAGATCGTGGGCCGCGTGAGCAAGGTGGGCGGCGGGGTGAAGAAGTTCGCCGTGGGCAACCTGGTGGGCGTCGGCTGCATGGTCGACGCGTGCCACGGGTGCCGCCAGTGCGAGCAGCATCACGAGCAGTTCTGCGAGAAGGGCTGCGCCTACACCTACAACAGCACGGAGATGGACCGCACCACGCCCACCTACGGCGGGTACTCGAAGCAGGTGGTGGTCACCGAGTCGTTCGTGCTCAAGGTTCCGGAAAACCTCGATCCTGCCGCGGCGGCGCCGCTCCTCTGCGCGGGCATCACCACCTGGTCGCCGCTCCGTCAGTGGGGCTGCAAGAAGGGCGATCGCGTGGGCGTGGTGGGCCTCGGCGGCCTCGGTCACATGGCGGTGAAGCTCGCCGCCTCGATGGGCGCCGAGGTGACCATGCTGAGCACCTCGAAGGCCAAGGAGGCCGACGCCAAGAAGCTCGGTGCCACCGGCTTCGCGGTCACCAAGGATCCGGAGACCTTCACCAAGCTCGCCGGCCACTTCGACCTCATCATCGACACCATCTCGGCAGAGCACGATCTGGGCGCGCACCTCGGCCTCCTGCGCCCCTACGGCACCATGGTGCTCCTGGGCGTCCCGCCCTCTCCGGCGGCGGTCCACGCGTTCTCCCTCATCGGCGGCAACAAGCGCCTGGCGGGCTCGCTCATCGGCGGCATCCAGGAGACCCAGGAGATGCTCGACTACTGCGGCCAGCACTCCATCGTCTCGGACGTGGAGGTGATTCCCGTCTCGCAGGTGAACGCTTGCTACGAGCGCATGCTCAAGGGCGACGTGCGATATCGCTTCGTGCTCGACCTGGCGACGATCTAACGAGAGTAGCATGGGCGGATGGCCCGCTCCGATCCTCCGCCCTCCGTTGCCCCGGCTTCCGCCGCCGGCGAGGGCATTCCCGAGGCGCCGGCCTCCGGCCTCATGGCCTGGGTGCCGGGCCTGTGGGTGGCGCGCCACTACCGGGTAGGCTGGCTCGGACGCGATCTGGTGGCGGGCCTGGTGCTCACCGCGCTCCTGGTGCCCGCCGGCATGGGCTACGCGGAGGCCGCGGGGCTGCCGGCCATCACCGGGCTCTATGCCACCGTGGGGCCGCTGCTCGCCTACGCCGCCTTCGGGCCCTCGCGCATCCTGGTGCTGGGGCCCGACTCGGCGCTGGCGGCGCTCATCGCCGCGGCCATCACCGCGAAGGCGGCCGGCGATCCCGAGCGCGCGGTGGCCTTGGCCTCGACGCTGGCGCTCTTCACCGGCGTCTTCTGCATCGGCGCCGGGCTGGCCCGGGCGGGCCTCGTCACCGACCTCCTCTCCAAGCCCGTACGTGTAGGATACATGAATGGGATGGGCATCTCGGTGCTGCTCTCGCAGCTGCCGAAGCTGTTCGGTGTCCCGGGGGGAGGCGCCAGCACGCTGGGCTCGGTGGAGCACTTCGTGCGCGCCGTGATCGCCGGCGAGACCCGGCTGCGGGTGCTGATCATCGGCGGCGTGTGCCTGGTGGTCATCCTGGTGTTGCGCGCGGTGGCGCCACGGGTGCCGGGCGTCCTGGTCGCGGTGGTGGGCGCCACGGTGGCGGTGACGCTGCTGGGTGAAGGAGGCAGGATGGCGGTGGTGGGCGCCGTGCCGCGCGGCATTCCCATCCCGACCTTGCCCCGCGTGCATCTCTCGGAGCTGCCCGATCTGGCGATGGCGGCGGCGGGCATCGCGCTCGTGACGTTCACCGACACCAGCGTGCTCTCTCGAACCTACGCCACACGAACCCGTTTTCGCGTGGACCCCAACCGCGAGCTCCTGGGGCTGGGGGCCGCCAACCTCGCCGCCGGTCTTCTGCGCGGCTTTCCCGTGAGCAGCAGCTCCTCGCGCACGCCGGTCGCCGAGTCGGCCGGCTCACGAACCCAGCTCACCGGGGTGGTGGGCGCGCTGGCAATCGTCGCATTGCTGGTGGCGGCGCCCGGGCTCTTGCAGAACCTGCCGGTGACGGCGCTGGCGGCGGTGGTGGTGAGCGCGGCCCTGCGCGTCCTCGACTTCGGCGCCCTTCGTGCATTCTACAAGTTTCGCCACTCCGACTTCGTGCTCTCGCTGGTGGCCCTGACTGGCGTGCTGGTGTTCGGGGCGCTGACCGGCATCGCGCTGGCGGTCACCCTTTCGCTCCTCGACTTCGTGCGGCGAGCCTGGCGCCCGCACGACGCGATTCTCGGGCGGGCCGACGGGGTGAAGGGCTATCACGACGTCCGGCGCTACCCCACCGCCAAGCAGATTCCCGGCCTCCTCCTGTTTCGGTGGGACGCGCCGCTGTTCTTCGCCAATGCCGAGACCTTCCGCGGTCGCGTGGTCGCCGCGGTGGGCCGCGCCGAGAGCCCGGTGCGCTGGGTCGTCATCGCCGCCGAGCCCATCACCGACGTCGACACCACCGCCGCCGACATGCTGGAAGAGCTCGACAAGGAGCTGGCGGCGGGCAACGTCGAGCTGGCCTTCGCGGAGATGAAGGATCCGGTGAAGGACCGGCTGGAGCGCTACGGCCTGCAAAAGCGCATCGGTCGCGACTTCTTCTTCCCCACCATCGGCGTCGCGGTGAAGGCCTTCGTCGCCCGCCACCAGGCCACGTGGACCGACTGGGAAGAGACCGGCGACGCCTGACGCGCACCATCTTGCGCGCGCCCTCTCCGACGTAGGAGATGGCTCGACCTATGAGAGTGACCAAGCAAAGTAGCTCCTGCACCGAGTACGCTGAGCTCGGCCTCATGTCGCAGGTACCGAGCAACTTTTCGGTGCGGTCGTACGTCGCGGTGGAGCTCCTGCGCACGCTCTGCGCCGACGCACCTTTTTCACGGAAGAACTGCGGTTGCGCGGCGCGCGTGCATGCCGCACGTTGGAGGCATGTTGAACCGGGCGTTCGTCGCGTCGCTTCTGATCCTCCCGTTCGCTGCGTGTGACCCGAGCTCCACCACGCCAGCCGAAACCGACGGCGGGCCACTGGATGCGACCGTCGACGCTACCGGCGACGCGCGCGATGGCGGGCCCGAGGACGCGACCGCCGACGCCGACGACGCCTCGTTCCCGCCGGTGGTGGGCGCGTGCGGCGCGATTCATCCGGCCGCGGCCGCCGATGGCCTGTTCTACGAGGCCCTGGCGCTGTACGACCCGGAGCGACGCGGCGACAGCCTGCTCACCCAGACCGGCGCCGCCGGCAGCTGGATACTCTGGAGCACGCGCACGCGCACCCGCATCGCCGAGGGAGCGGGCGCCGCGGTGAGCTTCGGCGATATGCGGCCCCAGCTGCGCGGTGACGTGTTGCTGGTTCCCGCCGGCACCGGCTTCGAGACCCGCGACGCGCAGACCGGGGCGGTGCTCCACGCCTTCGCTGCCCCTGCCGCCAACTACAAGGCGGCGCTCGGATTCGACGGGTCCTACGTGGGCGTCGTGAGCGACGCGGGCATCTCGCTGTACACCCCGGCGGGTGCGCTGATTCGCAGCGTCGCCAGCGCGGACTTGCCGCTGCCCGATCTTCTGCCCTACTCCAGCGGCACCACCACCATGCGCAGCGACGGCGTGTGGTTCGGCCAGGGGCAGTACCTGGTGCTCGTGCCCAAGAACGCAGCCACCGCCCCCAGCGCTGCGGGTCCCTTCGACGGGCAGTTCGAGAACTTCACCCAGGACGGGAGCCACGCGGTCTGGCTCGACACCTACATCCCAGAGACGCGCTCGTTCCGCGACGTCGATGGCAACCAACGGGGCACCGGCATCGGGATGTCGGTGTCATGGGGCAACTATGCGTGGACCACCAGCGGAACCAACCTCACGCTCTACTCCATCGCCGGCGCCACGGCGGTTCCACTCGGGACCTACCCCATGCTCGGCACGGACTACGTGATCTCCTCGAGCGGCTACCTCATGCTCCAAACGGGCGTGCTCTCGCTGCGCGGCGCGACCCCGGTGCTCACGCCGGTGCCGTCGTTTCCCGCCGGAGCGGGCGGTGGCTTCACCGTCGACCCGACCTCCGGGGCGTGGGCCATCGAAGGGGCGAGCGGGATGCTGTACGGCAACGCGCTCTCCTTCGCGGCGTACGGCACAGTGGGCTGCGCGCGGCTACAAGCCGTCGCCGGTACCCAGAGCGGCACGCTGGTGCTGGGCTTCGCCGATCACGTGGAGCGAATCGACGCGGTGAGCGGCACGTTCCTCGATCGCCGCGACATCCCCACCAAGACCCGACTCCTGGTGAGCGAGCAAGGGACCATGGCGGTGAGCGACGAGCCCGCCGCCTACGAGCTACCGGCCTGGACCAAGGTGGGCACCTTCGCCGCCGCCGACGGCGTGCCGCTGGCCATCTCGCCGGACGGCGCGCGGGTGGCGCTGGCCAAGGGCGATGGGGTGACGCTCTCGTTCGTCGACGAACGAAACCCCCGCGGCGGCGCCCTCCTCGCGTCACGGCCTTCCACCGTGCGTGCCGGCGACGCGCGACCGGCGGCCATCTACAGCCCCGACGGCACCAAGCTCGCGGTGGCGCGCGAGGTGATCGAGCCGGGCTTCGCCGGCGCTCCCATCGTCGTCACCACCAACCTGTACGCCATCGGCACCGCCTCCACCGGGACGTGTACGCACTATCCGGTGTACTGGCAGGACAACGACACGCTCGCCACCGAGCTCTTGCCCAGCGGGAGCCGCAACCCGCCCACCTGGAATGCCTTCGCCGGCACCTGCGCGTGGAACGGCACCGGCGCCGTGGTGCAGACCCAGGGCGCCTCCCTCGGCAACCGCGGCGGGCCGGACTTCTCCAAGTACCAGCGCCGGGGCAATGGCCTCCTGTTCAAGGAAGCCCCGCCCAGCGTACGGGATCTCACGGTCGCCGGCGCTCCCTGGGCCGTCCCCGACGGAACCACGCGGCTCTCCCGCGACCGCGTCGGCTTCGCTGGTCGCTCCTTCTTCTGGATCGCCCCGACCAATGCGCCGGGGCCGGCTGGCGTGCACCGACACACCTTCTGAACCAATAGAGTCCCGTTGACTCTTTCTGGATGGACGCTACATTGAGCGCGTCATGTCCAGTTTCGATTTCACGTTCACCCCTTCGCTCGACATCTCGCGCGCCAAGGCCGCTGCAGAGGGTCGCGAGGCCCTCGCCATCATCCGCGAGGGCAGCTACCTCGCGGCCGGACGCCGGGTAGACGTCGCCGAGGCCATCGCGCAGGCGGTGGCCGAGACGCGGGACCATCCGCCGGAGGCCTCGGTGACGCTACCGAGCGAGCCCGGTCCGTACGCCACCTCGTTCCTCGTGGTGAACGGCACCAGCCTGGCGGCGGCCGAGCGCATGGCCCAGGCCGACGACGAAGCCCCGATGGTGCTGAACTTCGCCTCGGCGCGGAACCCCGGCGGCGGATTCCTGGGCGGCGCACGCGCGCAAGAAGAGTCGCTGGCACGCGCCAGCGCCCTGTACGCCACCATCGAGCACAGCCCCATGTACCCGCACCATCGGCACGAGGTCCGCGACTGCCTCTACACCGACTGGATGATCCACTCGCCGCGGGTGCCGGTGTTCCGCGACCCGGCGGGGGCGCTGCTGGATACCCCTTACGCGTGCGCCTTCATCACGGCGCCGGCCCCCAACGCCGGCGTGGTGCTCGGCCGGGCGCCGGAGCGACGCGAAGAGGTGCGGGCAGCTATGGCAAGGCGCGTAGGCCGGATGCTGGCCATCGCCGCACACCACGGTCATTCGCGGCTCGTGCTGGGGGCCTGGGGCTGCGGCGTGTTCAAGAACGATCCGGCGCACGTGGCCGCCTGCTTCGCGGCGGAGCTTCACGGGGCCTTCGCCGGCGTGTTCCGGGAGGTCGTCTTCGCGGTCCTCGACTGGTCCGAGGAGCGACGCTTCGTGCGCCCCTTCGTGGAGCACTTCGCCAGCAGTCAGGGGCCGCAGAAGTAGGCGGCGATCTTGGAGTAGATCTCGTCGAAGGTCGCTCCTGGGCTGCCGCAGGTAGCGTCGGCGGTGGCTCGATCGTCGGCGATGGCAGCGGCGCACGACGCGCTCGGCCTGGGTGTGCCGCATCCACGGCTATCGGCGAGGGCCGCGCAGGCGGCCAAGTCGGCCTCGGCGCACGTGGCGCACGAAGTAGCAGCGCAGAGCGCAGCGTCGGCAAAGCGACGCGCACAATCGCCCGGGGCTCCCACCGCCAGTGCCTGACACGCTTCCAGGTTGGGCACGACCGCCGTCCCGATGGTGTTGGAGCGGGTGATGAGGGCCGAAGGGGGCAACGTCGCGCCGCCGAAGAGGAGGCACTGCGCGCAGCCGTAGTTCGTCGATGAAACGGTGGAGCACGCGTCGAAGGAGGCGGACGGACCGAAGCACGCCTCGAAGAATTGGGTTCGCTGCGCGGCGGAGCCCTGCGCGGCGACCGGCGCGGGTGCACCCTCATAGCTGCTACCGGGGACGTAGCAGGCCAGCGTCGGCGGCGGGACGACTCCGCTGGCCCCGCCCGACGACGTACTGCCGCTGGAGCCACCCGACGACGTACTGCCGCTGGAGCCGCCCGACGACGTACTGCCGCTCGAGGATGCGCCTCCGCCATCCGGGGCATCCGGGGTCCCATCGCTCCCTCCTGCGATGGCGCCCCCGCATCCAAGGGCCAGGAACAAAGATGCGAACAGTGCGGCGCGTGCGACCATGGTGTACCTCGCGGAGAACCATGGCCCTACGTCGGGCCGGCGACAACTCCCCACGCCTGAGGTGCAAGCGCTGGAATGTACGGAGGAAACAGGGGCATACGGTGGAGCCCTACCGGGACCGATTCGGCTGCATCCAAAGGCGCTCGCCACGCGACGCCGCTGCGAGCCGGCGCTGGCGTAAGCTGACGCGATGGCGAGAGCGAAAGATCCGCTGGCCCCCCAACCTGGTCCCACGCCGGGTCGTCGCGACTCCGCCGACATCGTCGACGCCATCGTCGGCGCGGCCCTCGACCTCGGCGATCCCGACGCTTCGGTGAACGCCATCGCGGCCCGTGCGGGCGTCGGCGTCGCCTCGCTGTACCGGTACTTTCCCTCCAAGGGCGCCATCTATGCCGAGGTCTCGCGGAGGCTTCAGCGCGATTTCTTGACGCGGCTCCGCGCGGCGCTCGAAGCGCCGTCGACCTCGCTCGAAGCGACGGTGGTTGCGTGCTGTCGCATCGCGGTGGAAGCGCCCGGCGCGAGCCCGAAGCTGCGAAGATCGCTGAACCTCGCGCTTCCGCACTCGTGGGTCCAGGAGAGCGCGAACGCCATCTTCTCGGCCACGGTGACCGAGCTCACGAGGTGGCTGGAGACCCGCATCACGCCGGCGCCGGCCGACCTGCGCGACCGGGTTTTCGTGGCCTTCGCCGCGGGCCGCGGCCTGGTCATGATGTCGCGCCTCCTGCCGGAGCTCGCCCCCGCCGACGACGTCCTGGTGGCGCAGATGGCCCGCGGCGCCATGACCTACCTGCAGCCGCTAACTCAGACCGTGTAGACCTCGTCCTGCTCGATGCGCGAGAGGACCCAGTCGAAGTTGCCGTTGGTGACCTTGGACTGACAATACGTGCAGTTTCCCGACATATTGATGGAGAGGGGCGCGCCGCAGCGAGGGCACTTGGGGTCGGTGCGAGTGGGTCCCTTGGCGTCCTTGCCGCGAATGAAGGTCCAGTACTCGGTGTAGCGGCGCTCTTGCGAGCGGCTGCCGGAGACGATCTGATTGGTCTGATCCGAGAGCGTGTAGTCGAGGCTGGTGGCGAACACGCGCACGGTGATGGCGTCGAAGAACGCGTCGGTGGTCACCCGCGAGAGCTCGATGTTGAGGATGCGCGCGTTCTCGGTGACGTTGCGCAGGTGCTGGCGCTTGTACTCGTCGACCCAGTAGCTCTGGGTGACGAAGATGGCGTCGCTGAGGAAGGGCCGCATGCCCTCCAGGTTTCGCTCCGACCACGACTTCTGGAACTGCTGGAACACGTGGGTCACGCGGCCGAGGAAGGCGTTCCAGTCGAAGGCGGAATCGCGGGCCCGCAGCACTTCGATGGCAGGGCGCGCGCTCGGGTCCACCAGCGTGGCGGCGTTCGTTCCCTCTTCGGCGGTGTTGCCGGTGAGCATGGGTCCACGGTTCTCGGTGCTCACCACTTGCACCGCGCGGACGACCCAGTCGAAGGCGCCGGTGGCCACGTTCTGCCCGCAGTGGCCGCAGCGGCCGGCGAGGATCTGCTCCAGCGGCGCCGTGCAGTTGGGGCAGGCGAACACCCGCGCCTTGTCGGGCGTGCGCGATTTTGCGGTGCGCGAACGGGAGAGGCTCCACCGTTCCATGGTGTAGATGGCCTGCTCGTAGCCGGTCTGGGGGTCGCGACGCGAGAGGTTGGTCTCGAACAGCACGCTCACGGTGACGGTGGGCGAGACCGCGTCGAGCCCGTGCACGCCGTCGAGGGTGACGGCGCCCACCAGCACGTTGGAGATGCCCTGCAGCGGGCGCATCGCCATGGTCTGCTTGGCCTCGGGGCTCAGGTAGGCGCTGTAGCGGTCGATCTTTCCCTGACCCTGGGCGAGGACGATTTCCGTGAACAATGCAGACAAAAAGTCGTCGAAGACGATGAGCGAGAAGTTGGGGTCGGTGCTCTGGAGCGCCTGCAAACGACGACGCGCCGAGACCACCGGTCGGGGCGGAGGCACGTACATGGGCTGGCCCCAATCGACATTGCCGCCGCTGCTCCAGTTCTGACGCCCCTTGCGCATGGCCGCCTGGATGGCGGCGATGACGACGATGACGATGATGAGGACGAAGACGCCCACGATGGACAGGCCGCCCCCCGACGAGCTACCGCCGGAGTAGCCGCTGCTGCTC
>JABFRG010001218.1 GCA_013141295.1 Polyangiaceae bacterium | reverse complement strand
CGATGGGGCCCGCTGGGGTGTCGGCGTGCGCTACGTGGACGAGGGGCCGGAGCTCCTGGGAACCGGCGGGGCGCTGAGGAATGCGCTTGGCGTGCTCGAGCCAGCGTTCCTGGTGACGTACGGCGATAGCTACCTGCCGTTCGACTACGGGGCGCCGCTGAAGACCCTGCTGGCGCACGACGACTGCGACGGCGTCATGAGCGTGTACAAGAACGACGCGCGCCTCGACGCCTCCAACGTGAAGACCGACGGCACGTGGGTGGTCGCGTACGAAAAAGGTACGACCGACCCGGCCTTCGATCACATCGACTACGGGGCGCTGGCCCTGCGCCGGTCCGTGGTGGAGGCGATCGCCCCGGGGCGGTCCGGGCTCGAGGTCGTCCAGACCGAGCTCGCACGGCGACACCGAATGCGCGCCGTTGTGGCAGAATCTCGCTTCTTCGAAATTGGCTCACCTTCGGGTCTCTCCGACCTCGACCTTCACTTGAGGCAATCATGATCCTATCGCGCGCTCCGGTTCGGTTCTCTCTCGGCGGTGGCGGCACCGACTTGCCGAGCTACTCGAAAGTCCACGGCGGCTTTCTCGTGGCATCGGCCATCGACAAGTACGTCTTCATCGCGATTCACAAGCGCTTCGACGAGCTCATTCGCCTCTCCTATTCCAAGACCGAGCTGGTCAACGCAGTCTCCGAGATCGAGCACCCGATCTTCCGCGAGGCGCTGCAGCTGGCCAAGGTCGAGAAGGGCATCGAGCTCTTCTCCATGGCCGACGTTCCGGCGAACTCGGGTCTCGGGTCCTCGAGCACGTTCACCGTGGCGCTCCTCAATGCGCTCCACGCGTACAAGCGCGAGTATCTCTCCACCGGCGATCTCGCGGAGGCCGCCTGCTCGCTGGAGATCGACCGGCTGAAGGAGCCGATCGGCAAGCAGGACCAGTACATCGCGGCCTACGGCGGCGTCACCGCCTTCACCTTCAACAAGGACGGCACGGTGGTCGCCGAGCGCGTGAACGTCGCGCCGGAGACGCTGGACGAGCTGGAGTCGAACCTGCTCATCTTCTTTTCGGGCGTGGAGCGCCGGGCCTCGAGCGTGCTCAAGGAGCAGGCGAAGACCATCACCGCCAACGCCGACGACGCGGTCAACCGCATGCACCGCATCAAGGAGATGGGCTACGAGACCAAGCGCTACCTGGAGCGTGGCGAGGTCGACAAGTTCGGAGACCTGCTCCACGAGCACTGGATGAACAAGCGCCAGCTCGCCTCCAATATGAGCGACTCGAACCTCGACGAGCACTACGAGGCGGCCCGCAAGGCCGGCGCCATCGGCGGCAAGATCATGGGCGCTGGCGGCGGCGGATTCTTCATGTTCTACACCCGGCCCGGCGACAAGCGCCGGGTCTACGAGGCGATGAAGGCCCGTGGCCTGCGCCAGCTCCGCTTCCGCTTCGATCACGACGGCGCGCGCATTCAACTCAACGTTCACACCTCCTGACAGGACGACCCCGATGACCAGCTTTACCCAGACCTTCCTCGACGAGAGCGTCGAGCTCATCAAGAAACTCGACGTCGCCTCGGTGGAGGCGTGCGCCACCGGTCTCGCCGCGGTGCGCGCTGGCGGCGGCCGCCTGTTTTTGCTGGGCGTTGGCGGCTCTGCCGGGCACGCCAGCCACGCCACCAACGACTTTCGCAAGATCTGCGGCTTCGAAGCCTACTGCCCCACGGACAACGTCTCCGAGCTCACCGCGCGGGTCAACGACGAGGGGTGGGACACGACCTTCGCCGAGTGGCTCAAGGGCTCGCGCCTGCGCAAGGGCGACGCGCTCCTCATCTTCTCGGTGGGCGGCGGCAACCGCGAGAAGAACGTCTCGGTGAACCTGGTGCGCGCCATCGAGCTCGCCAAGGAAGTGGGCGCCTCGGTGTATGGCATCGTGGGCCGCGACGGCGGCTTCACCAAGCAGTCGGCCGACGCCTGCGTCATCGTACCCACCGTGCACCCGGATCGCGTGACGCCCCACACCGAGGGCTTCGCGGCGGTCATTTGGCACCTCCTCGTGAGCCACCCGGCCTTGGCGCAGAAGCAGACCAAGTGGGAGAGCGTCAAGTAGGCGCGGGATGACTCCGATGACCAGCGTCGCCATCTTCGATCGCGACGGCACCATCATCGACGTGGTGCGCGACGAAGAGACCGGCTTCGTGGGGGTGGCCTTCCACCCCCGCCAGCTGCGCCTCCTGAAGGACGCAGTAGCGGGCATGCGGCGTTTTCAGGAGGCAGGCTTCAAGATTGCCATGGCCACCAACCAGCCCGCGCCGGCCAAGGGGCAGTTCTCGCGGGCGGCCGTCGAGGCCACCAATCGCGCGCTGGTGGAGCTCCTGGCGGAGCAGGGGGTGCGCGTCGAACATGTTGCAGTTTGCATGCATCATCCGGACGGCGGAGAGGGCGGCGATCCGAGCCTGGTGGGCCCGTGCGCCTGCCGAAAGCCCAAGCCCGGCCTGGTGACCGATACGCTGGCAGCGCTGGGGGCCGATGCGGCGGCCTCGTGGATGATCGGCGACAGCCCCGGCGACGTGACCGCGGGCCGGGCGGCCGGTGTGAAGGCCGCGCTGGTGTTCGACACCAAACGTTGCGAGCTGTGCCCGCTGCGGGGTGGTGCGCCGGGCACGCCCGATGCGTCGGGGCCAACCCTGCTCGCCATCGCCAACGCCGTGCTCGGACCGTCGCAGCCCTGACGGCTCAGGGGCCGGTGACGAAGAGCACCGGTGGGCGGCCTGCGCCAAGCGGCTGCGGGGAATCCTGCCGGTGAAGTCACCGGCGAGCTCCTCGCCGCCGACGCGCAGCAGCACCGTGGCGCGCGTGCGGTAGGAGCGCCCGCGATGTGCCACCGCTCTCGATGTCGTGTGGCCAAACGACTCGACTTCGATCTACATGGCAGTCGTCGCGCGAGGGCTCATCATTTGACTGGACGCGCGCGCTTACTTGGCTTAGCGCCTCCCGCCAATGGGGGAAGGAAGTGGGGGCAAGGTGCATGCACGTCAGCGGCGCGGGCGGCGTAGTTCGCTGGCGAGGGGCGACCTCGCGCTGATCGTGTGTCGCACGGGGCTTGCCTTTAGTCGGGCCCCGGCTCCGCGAGTTCTCTTCGGGCCCGGCCTGCGGACGTTGTTCATCGCTTTCCTGGACAGGCATCGGGCCCTTGAGCCGCACTGGGAAAAGCCCATTTCGTGAAACGTATACAAGGAGATCAGAGATGAAATTTACTATTGCTTCCGCTACTCTTGTTCTTGTTGCCGGCACGGTTGCCTGCGGAGGGGAGGGAACGAAAGACGTTCCGAGCGTATCGAGTGATCAACAGCCCTTGCTGATAGCCACGTCCGTACTGTGGCCCACGAATACCATTCCAGTGTGTTGGAATCCCACGACCACACCGAATCGCGAAGCCCAGAAGGCTCTGGTTCGTCGGTATGCGGAGCAGAGCTGGTCACGCGCCACGGGAGTAAAATTCGTAGGCTGGGGCACCTGCAACGCCCAAACGGACTATGCAAATACGCTAAGCATCCAAGGTCGCCCCGCATCGGCTGATTCCGAAAATCGCGCTGGGCGCGCGAGCACTGGCCACGGGTCCAGCAACTGGATGGGGGTCGACCTAGATAGTACGCAGCTGCACGCGGTTGTGGTTCACGAGTTTGGCCACACCCTCGGCTTCTACCACGAGCAAGAGGACTCCGCCACTCCGCTATCCTGTACGGCGGCGGGGGCCCGCGACATGCCCGCAGACGCGGTTGCGGCGGGCTACTACGACCAACTGTCCATCATGAACTACTGCAATAATTTCTGGTCACTGGGAGGCTTGAGCAGGCTGGATATTATCGGAGCGCGTCGATACTACGGGGCGGGTCAGTACAACGTTTCGGGCGTTGATAGCGTATTTGCGGACATTACCGGGGATGGTCGTGCCGACGCCTTGGTGGTCAACAACGACGCGGTCTACGTAATGCCTTCGACGGGAGCTGGCTTTACAGGGTTCAGGGCCGCGACTTCGGTGCCATTTTACGGCGGGATGGGAACGTATTTTGCCGACGTGAATGGAGATGGTCGCGCTGACGGTATCGCGGTCAACTACGAGGGCATCGGCGTCATGACATCCAATGGGACCAATTTGACCAACTTCGCCTATTGGTCCGATGATGCCCTCATTGGGGGACGAGGCATGTTCTTTGCGGACGTGAACGGCGACGGTGGTGCCGACGCGATTGCGGTGCGCGACGATGCCGTGTATGTGAAGTTGTCCACTGGTCTTTCCTTTGGTCCTACGCAGCAATGGACCTCGGTTCCGTTTTACGGGGAGCGCGAGACCTTCTTCGCCGATGTCAACGGTGACCACAAGGCCGACGGCATCGTCATTGATGATTCGGGCATCGGGGTCATGCTCTCAACCGGGAGCGGTTTTGGGTCGTATACATGGTGGACCACTGCGCCGTTCTACGGATCCAAGGCGACGGCGATTGCCGACGTGAACGGGGACGGCAAGGCCGACGCGATTGCCGTGAATGGTGACAACACGTACGTCATGACGTCGACAGGGTCGGCCTTCACAAATTATCACGCCGCGGGAGGCGCCGCATTCTATGGCACGCGAGGAACGTATTTTGCCGACTACACCGGCGACGGAACCGCGGACGGCATTGCCGTGAGCGGCGTTCTGTGGGGACAGTCCTCTTACGGCTACGGATTCAACTACCCGTCTCAGGTGTCTAGCGTGAGCTTCTACCCTATCAACTAGTGCCCCCGTCGCAGCTACGCGGCGGGGGCTCCGGAGGGCACCAGTGCTGACGCCGCCGACACTTTCCTGCGGCCGGGAGAGGTTCGGCGTGCTCAGAGCCCCCCCGACGGGCGCGGTCGATGACACTCCAACGCTCGATGGCGACCGGACGTCAGATCCGTGGTAAGCGGGGATCGATGGTCAGGCCCGCTGCGCCCCCTTCTGTACAGGCTCCTCGCGTCGGTCTCGCGCTTGCCGGGCTCGCGTTCTTGCTGCTGTTCTGGATGAACCAGAGCATCCCCCTGCACGAGTGGGAGGAGCTCAAGGCGGATGTCTTCGTCTCGGGCAAGGCCTCCAGGTTCGAGACCCTGCGCTACCCCTTGACCTTCATCTACCGTCGCTCCGCCGATGAGGAGCTGTACTTCCACTTGGCCGGCGCGGTGTTGGGAAAGGCTGCGGATCGCCCGCTGCTGACGAAGGCACGGGAGGGGTGCGGCGAGGCCTTTCAGCGGCCGCTGCCGCCCAGCGACGGGCACTTCCACGCTCCGTATGCGGAGGTGCCGATCGAGTATCCGCCGATCGTCCTGCCGTTCATTCTGGCGCCCCGGATGCTCACGGATAGCTTGCGGTACTACTGTTGGGCCCTTGGCGCCGCCATGGGCGCGTGCTTGCTTGGTGCAGTTGCCGTGCTTGTTCGCGCGCTGCTTCGCGCGGGGGACGAGCCAAGGGGCATCTCTCGGCGCATCGTCATCGTCGGTGCGCTCTTTCTGGCACATGGCGCGATCTCGATTCAACGTCTGGATGCGGTAACGGCGCTCTTCCTGGCGCTGGCGGCGGCAGCGTGGATGTCGCGGGCCTATACCCGGCTGGGGTTCTGGCTGGGGCTCGCTGCGGCCTCGAAGTTCTTGCCAATCTTGCTGCTGTTGCCAATCGTCGCGGCGGATCTGCAACTGCTTCCGTCTGCTCTGGCGCGAGCTCGGACCGACGCGCGGCGCCTCGCTCGCCAAGCAGTTGCGCGCCTCGTGGGAGTTGCCACGCTTACCTTTCTGGCGGGGCTCGCTCCGTTCTTCCTTTTCTCACGTGCAGCGTTGTTCGAGGTTCTTCAGTACCATGGGGCCCGCGGGCTCCATGGCGAGTCTGTCCTGGGCTCGCTGTGGGCTCTTGCCGTGATTGGGCAGCCCGCCGTTCACACGTACGGCTCGTACAACCTTTCCGGCCGCGTACCGGACTTCCTCGCAGCAGTGACCATGCCGCTTACCTTGGTCGCGTTGGCTACGTTCGCCGCGGTCATGTACCGACGCCCGGTCAGCAGCCCGCAGCGCAAGGGGCTCGTACTCCTCACCGCCCTTCTCCTGCTGTGGACGACCGGCAAGGTCTTCTCTCCCCAGTACCTCACGTGGGGGCTCCCGCTGCTACTGCTTGTTCCTCGCGGCGCGTCGGGGCGGATCATGGTGCTGTACGGTGGCTTGGTCTGTGTTTCCCAAGTCTACTTTCGGGGGTACTTCGATGCCGTGTACAACCTGGAGCCGCTCGGCGTTGCGACACTGTTCTTGAGAGATGTCGTCCTGCTCGCTCTCCTGGTCGTCCTTGGACGAACGGCAATGAGTGCCACTGAGGCGACGATGGCCTCGTAGGGCAGGCCCGCGAGCATCTCGCGGCTACTGTTTTGGACTTGTGTCGCTGCCAGCGAGAAAGCGCGCGAGGGTGACGAAGTCGTGGCGATCTGATCGTTCTGCGTCGTCGCTGACGTCGAGGTCGGTGACGGGGTAAATTGCGGGCTGGAGAAGGTGAAGGCCCGGGTG
>JABFRG010000963.1 GCA_013141295.1 Polyangiaceae bacterium | reverse complement strand
GACGTACTCCGTGCGTCCCACCAGCCGGGGCGAGAGCATGACCGCTTCGCGTCGCACACGCCAGTCGTCGTCGCCCAGCGCATCGACGAACATCTTCGCATCGATGGTGCCGCCGAGGTCGCGCACCCGCAGGCGCCTCTCCTCGGCGTCGTCCGGCCAGGAGGTCGCGGCATCCGCCTTCGCGTCATCGGTCATCGGCGGCGATCTCCGGAGGTTTGCAAGGGCATGGGCGGCGGCGGTTGGGTACCCTGGCGACGGGCGTCCGGGAGGGAAGCGCCCACGCCATCGAGCCCCATGATGTCGTCGTGAAGCGCCGCGAAAGGAGCGGTATCGAGGGTGAACACCAAGGCGTCGGCGCGGCGCGTGACGAACAGCACGCGGTAGAGGTCGTCGCGCTCGAGCATGGGCGGGGGCGCTCGCTCGTCGCCGACATCCGCGCGAAATACGCCGCTCACCCGGTCGACCACCAGCGCGAGCCGCGATCGCCCGGTGTCGATGAGCATCCACTTGGTGTGCTTGGTGGGCGGAATCGCCGGCAGGCCGAAGCGCGCGCGCAGGTCGAGCACCGCCACGATCTCGCCACGCAGCTCGGTCACCCCGCTCACCCCCAGCGGAGCGCGCGGCACCGCCGACAGGGCGCCCGGGTTGAGCACTTCGCGGACACTTGCCACGTGCACCGCGTACTCGACGCCGCCCACGTGGAAGCTCACGAAATTGCGAGCCTCGCGCGCCCCCCTCACGGCGCACCGGGGCCGGAGAAGGAGAGGCCTTGGCCTCCGACGTTCGGCGCGCTTCCTTCACGTCCGGGAAGGATCGGGAGCAGGTCGATGAGGACGAGCATCTCCGGCCCGCGCCGCGCGACGCCGCGCAGGTAGGGGCGCTCGATACCGCCGAGGACGCTGGCGGGCTCTATCTGCGAGGGGGTGAAGCGCTCCACCTCGCGCACTTCCTCCACGAGAAAGCCCACGTCCTCTTCCTCCACCTGGAGCAAGAGCACTCGGCTCCGCGCATCGATGGGTGCATCTTGCACCTGGATCGAGCGACGCAAATCGAGCACCGTGACCAGGCGTCCGCGAACCCCCATGACGCCCAGGATATCCGCGCGCGCCCGCGGCACCCGGGTTATCGGCCCCACCTTGACGATTTCGTGAATCGACTCGAGGGCCACGGCATAGAGCTCCCCGGCCAGGAGGAAGACCAGGTGGTCGCTGCGCTCGCCATCGTGAATGAGGGCGCTCACGATCGCTCCCCGAAACGAAAAGCCAGCGACGCGTCGTTGGCCCGCCGGCCTTCGGCGGCGGTGAGGCACTCCTCGATGAGGGAGGGCACGTCGAGAATGAGGGCGACTCGTTGATCGCCCAGGTCGGTGGCGCCGGCGAACCCCCGCACGTGGGCGAGGGTACGGCCCAAAGCCTTGATGACGACGTCTTGCTGCTCGATGAGTCGGTCGACCACCATGCCCAGCCGGCGGGTACCGACGCGGGCCACGATGAGAAACTGCTTGGTCGCGCGCTGCGGCGCGGGCGGCTCGGAGAACAGGCGGGCGAGGCGCACCACCGGCAAGGTCACCCCGCGATGGGTCATCACTTCGCGCCCATCCACCTCGCGCACCAGGGCGCTGTCGAAGACCACCGCTTCTTCCATGCTGGAGAGCGGCATGCAGTACACCGTGGCCTCGACCACGAAGGTGAGCACCCCGACGATGGCCAGGGTGACCGGGAGCGTGAGGGTGATCTTGGTGCCGATCTGCACCTCGCTCACGATGTCGACCAGCCCGCCGAGCTTGGCGATGCGGGTCTTGACGATGTCCATGCCGATGCCGCGACCGGACATGGCGGTTGCGGTATCGCGGGTGGAGAACCCCTGCATGAAGACCAGGCTCACCGCCTCTTCGAGGGAGAAGCTCTTGGCCTCTTCCATGCTCACCAGGCCCATCGTGACGGCCTTGTGGAGCACCGCGTGGGGGTCGATGCCGCGGCCATCGTCCTCCACCTCGATGACCACGTGGTTGCCCTGCTGGTAGGCGTTGAGAGCGACGGTTCCGGTGTCGGGCTTTCCGGCGGCGGCTCGCTCCGGAATGGGCTCGATGCCGTGATCGATGGCGTTGCGGATCATGTGGAGGAGCGGATCGCTGAGCTCCTCCACGATGAGCTTGTCGATCTCCGTCTCGCCACCGGTGACCACGAAGTGAACGCTCTTGTTCTGCTCCCGCGACACCTGACGCACGATGCGCGCGAGCTTGTCGAACACCTGCCCGAGGGGCACCATGCGCACCTCGAGAATGCCGCTCTGCATCTGCGCCAGCTGGCGCTCGAAGGCCCGGTGCACGCCCAGAAGGTCCATGCCGAGCCGGCGAGTGCCCGGCTCCGAGCGCAACTTCTCCGCGTAGCGAAGCAGCGCGCCGCGCACCAGCGAGAGCTCACCGAGGGCGTTCATCAGGCGGTCGAGCTTGCGAATGTCGACGCGCACCGTCTGCGAGACGGAGCGCAGGGAGATGTCACGCCCCCCGGCGGCGGCCGGCATCACCACCGCTTCGGTGGCATGGGGCGCCGGGTGCATCGAGGCGTGCGCGGGCTCGTCGTCCTCCACCGGCGGCGGCGACGGCGTCTCGCGGCCGTCCGGGAGATCCATCGCCGAGTCGTCGGTCCGCTCCCCCACCCGCGGAGCGGGCGGCGTTCGCGCCTGCGAGAGATCGCGCTTCTTCACCTCGTCCACCGAGACAGCGTCGGAGTCCACGGCCTGCCGGAGCTCCGCCGCGGCGGAGCGACTGGCGACCAGGATCTCCAGATCGATGGCGTCGAGGTCGCCGCCGTCGCCGGTGGGCAGGTAGGTGATGATCTCGCCGACCGGACGCACCCGAAGCTTGAGCTCCTCGAGCGCAGAGTCGATGGTGGCCAGCGGAAACTTCGCCTTGAGCCGGTAGAGCGCCAGGCCCGCCTGGAGATTGCTGCGAAGGCGGTGCTCTTCGTATTCGGTGAGCACCCCCAGCGTCTCCGGGTCGAGCTCGTATTCGGCGATGAACGCCACGTTGCCGCTGCGTTCGTTGGAGACCGCGGCGAGCGACGCGAGCAGCGTCAGGACCTCCTCGCGCGGCTCCGCCTCCTCGCCCTTCAGGGCCGAGAGAATACGGCCATAGAGCTCCACCGCGTCGAAGAGGAGGTCGAGCACCGCGGTCGAGAGGGGAATGCGTCCGAGTCGCAGATCGTCGAGCAGGTTCTCGAGCTCGTGGGAGAGGCCCGAGAGGGTCGCCGCGCCGAAGAGGCCGGAGAGCCCTTTGAGGGTGTGCACCCCGCGAAAGATGTCGTTGAGCGTCTCCGGATCCGGTCCGTGGCCGTTCTCCACCGATTCTTCCAGCGCCAGCAGGTGGCGCCCGAAGCCGTCGACCAGCTCCGAGGCCTCGGAAAAGAACTCCTCCCGGGCTTTGTCGGGCGCGTCGTCGCGACGCTCAGCCATGCGGCGCCGCGCCTCCCTTTGGGGCGAGCACCCGCTCCAGCGTGGCCACCAGCTCCTCCGGGACGAAAGGCTTGCGCAGGTACGCGGTGGCGCCGAGCGCCAGCGCCCGGGCGATGTCGCGCTCGCTGGTCTGCGTCGAGATGATCACCAGCGGCGTGTCCTTGTGGTGCGGCGACTTCCGCACGAACTGGATGACCTCGAGCCCGTTGATGTCGGGCATGTTGATGTCGGTGAGGACGAGGTCGTAGGGCCCTCGGGGCAGCAGGCGCATGGCGTCGAAGCCGCTGGTGGCCTCCTGCACGGTGCACCCGGCGAGCGCCCCTTCGCGCACGCCCTCGAGAATCGCCCGGATGAAGGAGCGCGTCGAGGCAGAGTCTTCCACGAGGAGTACTCGAACCATAGAAAGGAATGGTACCCGCGAACCTCGCCCACTCCAACTATCCGTTGCGGCGAATTCCCGGTACGCTCGGGCCCTGGCGTTTGCGGTGTCGACGACGCCGCCCTCCGAACTCCCATGGAAGCAGCCCTCCTTCTCATCGGCAACGAGCTCCTCTCGGGAAAGATCCAGGAGGCGAACCTGGCGCACCTGGCGCACACCCTGCGAAAGCACGGGGTCGCGCTGCGGCGGTCGGTGATGGTGCCGGACGAGCTGCCGATCATCGAGGCCGAGGTGCGCGGGCTCTCCAGGTCGTACACGTGGCTCTTCACCTCCGGCGGCGTGGGTCCCACCCACGACGACGTGACCATGGTGGGGGTGGCGCGCGCCTATGGCGTCGACGTGATTCTTCATCCGCAGCTGGCGGCGATGATCCGCGCGCGCTACGGCGACCGCTGCAGCGAGGGGCATTTGCGCATGGCCATGGTGCCCGCCGGTGCCGCCCTCGAAACATCAACCGGTACGGTCCCGCCCACGACGGCGGGGGGCGCCGCCGAGGCGCCGGACGAGTGGCCCGCGGTGCGCATCGAGAACACGTGGATCCTGCCCGGGGTGCCCGAGGCCTTTCGCATGAAGCTCGAGATCGTGGCCGCCACCCTCCGCCGGAGCGGTGGTGGGCCGGCCTTCGTCTCGCTCGCGGTCTACACCCAGCTCGACGAGGCGGGGCTCATTCCGGCACTGGAGCAGGTGGTGGCCGCGCATCCGCAGGTGGAAATCGGCTCCTACCCCAAATGGTTCGACCCCACCTACCGCACCAAGCTCACGTTCGACGGCCGCGACGAGACGGTGGTGCGGGCCGCTCGGGACGCGTTCGTCGCGCTCTTGCCCCCGGGCGAGCCGCAGCGGATCGAATGAGCCGCGGTGGTCGCAGCGAATTTTTGCAGTGGCGACATAGAACACCTGGATCGCCGGTGCGCCGCACGGTGCATCGCGCCCCGCGAACACGACAAAGGGAAGGCGAACCCCATTGCTTGTTTCGGCGGACCCTCGTAAAGTTCGAGAACTGGCGAGGAACACCTCCACGCCTCTCCCCCTATCCCCCGCTACGTCAAAGGTTTCCCACTCCCTAGACCCCATGTGGAAGCTGGTTATCGAGGACGATGAAGGGAAGCGCACGGTCGTTCATCTGACGCGTGACGACTACACGATTGGGCGTAAGGAGGGGCACTCCATCCGCCTAACCGAGCGTAATGTCTCGCGAGATCACGCCAAGCTGCTGAAGCGGGTGAAGCCCGAGGCGAACGGTCGCGCTCCGTTCCTGCTGGACGATTTGTCGAGCTACAACGGCGTCTTCGTGAACGGGCTGCGGCTCGCCGAGGCGCAGGAGATGGTCCACGGCGATCTGATCCAGATCGGCGACTACCGGATCATCATCCAGGACGACGCGGCGGCCGAAGCACAGGCCCCGGTGTCCGCGCCGGCGGTGGAGCCGGACGTCGAGGATCTGAAGGCGACGGTGGCCCCGGGCCGCGGCGGACGACGCGCCAACATCACCGGCCAGATGCTCCTGGCCCGACCGAACCGCCTGGTGATGCTCATCGGCCCGACGCCGGGCGAAGAGTACCCGCTCGACAAGGATCGCATCACCATCGGTCGCGCCGAAGAGGCGAGCATCTCGGTCAACCACAACTCCGTGTCGCGCATGCACTGCGAAGTGCACATGCTCTCCGAGGGGCGCTTCGAGATCGTCGACAAGGGCTCGTCCAACGGCGTTCGCGTGAACGGCGCCGATCTGTCGCGCGGCATCGTCGAAGCCGGCGACGTCATCGAGCTCGGCGACGTTCGCTTCAAGTTCGTGGGCGCCGGTCAGGTGTTCATCCCCAACTCGTCCGACAGCCAGCAGCTGGCGGCCATCAGCGATCGGCAGGCGGAAGCCGCGCTCGCGAGCCGTCGCGGGGGCGCCCCGGCGCCGTCGGGCGGTGGGTCGATCCTGCCGTTCGTGCTCATCGGCCTGCTCCTCGGCGGAGCCGCCGTTGGTGGCGTGTACCTGTTCACGAAGGCCAAGGATCGCCGCGACAAGGAGATCCCGGTCGTGATGCCGGTTCCCGATGGGCCGACCACCACCACCTCGGCTTCGCCCACGGCCACGACGCTGCCGTCCGGCAACAAGGACGAGGACACGGTCAACGGCGCCTGGCGCGACCGCAGCGGTCACCCGGAAGAAGCCCGCGAAAAGGCCAACGGCATCGCTCTCGACTCACCGCTCCGCGCCAGCGACAAGTTCCGCGACATCGAGAACGCCTGGGCTCTCGACCGCATCCGCCGCGCCAAGGATCAGCCGGATCAAGCCGGCCTCCTGCTGGGCGACGTCGTGGCATCCCCCGCTGTTTCGCAGGCGAACCGCGACGCAGCCCAGAAGCTGCTCGACGGCGACGCGCTCGCCAACGGCAAGAAGCCCAAGCCGAACGGCAGCCACGCACCGGTCGACCCGCCGCCCAGCGCATCGCACAAGGCGACCGCGCAACCCACCGCCGCCACCGCGCCGACCACCCCCAAGGCCGAGCCCGACTTCTCCGGCAGCGTGGCCAACCTGGTCATCAACAACAAGTACGACGCCGCGCGCGGCATCTGCCGCAGCAAGGCCGCTGCCGGCCACGTCTTCAAGGCCAGCGAGTTCTCTGCCTGCAAGGGCGCCTGCAAGGGCAACGCCGCAGCCGGTGGTGACGT
>JABFRG010000445.1 GCA_013141295.1 Polyangiaceae bacterium | reverse complement strand
TCGGCGCCCCACTCGAACGTGACGATGGCGCGCTGCACCTCGGCCCGCGCGTACTGGATGGGCTTACCGGCCTCCCGCGCGATGAGCTCGGCGAAGGTCTCGCGGCTCGCCGCGAGACCTTCGGCGATGCTGCGGAGCGCGCGCCTTCGCAGATGCGAAGGCGTGCGCTTCATCGGTCCGAAAGCATCGCGGGCCGCTGCGCACGCGGCCTCCGCGTGCGAAGCGCCGGCGATGTGTACTTCGGCCAGGGTCGCGCCGGACCAGGGCTCCACGACGGGCGCGCGGCGCGCGCCCTCGTGGAGACCGCCGGCCGCCGCGACGCGCAGTTCGGGGAGGTTCATGGGGCGCCGAGTTTCGCGCCTCCGGCGCGAGACGGCAAGGGCATCGGCTTTCCCTCCGGCAGGGTGGCGTCGAAGCGCTGCGAGTGAAATCCCCCGAGCACCCGCGCGCCATCGAGGCCGAGCTGCCGCGCGCGCTCCGCGGTTTGCCCCTGTCCGGAGAGCATCTTGAGCGAGCCACCGGCGCACAAATGCACGTCGCTCCGCACCTCGATGCTCGTGCGCACGAGCTCACCCTCGTGCTGGGTGTACGTGGCGATGGGCAGGTTCTTCCGGAACACCGTGGGCCGCGGCACCGCGACCTCCAGCTCGTCGCCGAGGCGGACGCGCCCGCCGCGCTCGTCGAAGTGCGTCTCGATCTCGGTGACGTACTTCGGATAGCCCCACACCTCGACGCCGGCTCGGCACGCAGGCTCGGTGGTCACCGGCAAGCTCGCCACCCAGATCGCCTGCTCCGGCTGCGCCAGCATGTCCATCGCCAGCCCCACCAACGAAGGCGACGTTCCCGCGACGCGCGCCTGCACCCCGAGGCCCACCTCCTTGTATGCGCCCACCGTCGAGTCGCGGTAGTCCCATGCGTACACCGCCGCCAGGGCGCGACCGAAGAACGGCCAGGGCTCCAGGCCCGTGCCCTCCAGCAGCTCCACCGCCCGTGGGAGCTCCACTGCGAAGAACACCCCCAGCCAGGAGGCATCGCGATACAGGATCGGCAGATCGCAGTGCCCCTCGGAGAGCACGCGCCGCGTCTGGTGCAGGTCGGGAGAAAGCGAACCGTCCATGGCCCCAGGATAGATGCACGGCACCCCGGTGCAAGACTTGCACTCCCAACGCAGGTGCCATTCCTGCGCGACATAACGCCCCGCCACGCCGAAACGCCCCAGCGTCGTTCCCGATTTGCCCATGAATTCGCTCCCCGCGAGCGGGATACCGTCTTGCAGCTCGGCTGGTGAACGAATTGCGCACGAGACTGGAGACGCAGTGGTGGACGATGAGGAACGGAGCAGTGGCGCGGCAGAGACCGGCGCCGAGCCTCGCCCCTTCGAGGCCCACTTGAAGGCCGCCGACCTCCAGCGCGCCATCCTCAACAGCGCCAACTTCTCCAGCATCGCCACCGATGCCAAGGGCGTCATCCAGATCTTCAACGTCGGCGCCGAGCGAATGCTCGGCTATGCGGCGGGCGAGGTCATCAACGTCATCACGCCGGCCGACATATCCGATCCCCAGGAGCTCATCGCCCGCGCGCGTCGCCTCAGCCTCGAGCTGGGCACCGACATCGCCCCGGGCTTCGAGGCGCTGGTGTTCAAGGCCTCGCGCGGCATCGAAGACATCTACGAGCTCACCTACATTCGCAAGGACGGCAGTCGCTTCTCGGCGGTGGTATCGGTCACGGCGCTGCGCGACGACGCCGGCACCATCATCGGATACCTCCTCATCGGCACCGACAACACCGCCCGCAAGCAGATCGAGGAAGAGCGCACCAAGCTCGACCAGCGCCTCCGCGACCAACACTTCTACACGCGCTCGCTGGTGGAGTCGAACATCGACGCCCTGATGACCATCGACCCGCGGGGCATCATCACCGACGTCAACAAGCAGACCGAGGCCCTCACCGGCTGCACCCGCGACGAGCTCATCGGCGCCCCGTTCAAGAACTACTTCACCGACGCCGATCGGGCCGAGGCGGCCATCAGCCGCGTCCTCAACGAGGGGAAGGTGACCAACTACGAGCTCACCGCCCGCGCCCGCAGCAACAACCTCACGGTGGTCTCGTTCAACGCCACGACGTTCCACGATCGCGATCGCGTGCTGCAGGGCGTGTTCGCCGCCGCCCGCGACATGACCGAGCTGAAGCAGTTCGAGGCCGCGCTCAAGGCCAAGAACGCCGAGCTCGAAGACGCGAGCCGCATGAAGTCGGAGTTCCTGGCCAACATGTCGCACGAGCTGCGGACGCCGCTCAACGCCATCATCGGCTTCTCCGAGGTCCTGAAAGACGGCCTCATGGGCGATCTTACCGACCAGCAGCGGGGCTTCATCGGCGATATCTTCAGCAGCGGCAAGCACCTGCTCTCGCTCATCAACGACATCCTCGATCTCTCCAAGGTCGAGGCCGGCAAGATGCTGCTGGACCTGGAGCCGGTACAAGTGGGCTCGCTGCTCTCCAACAGCCTCTCCATCATCCGCGAGAAGGCCGCCGCGCGGAGCGTCCGCCTGCGCACCGTGGTGAGCGAGGGCATTCCCACCTTCGATGCCGACGCGCGGAAGGTGAAGCAGATCGTCTACAACCTGCTCTCCAATGCCGTGAAGTTCACTCCCGTCGGTGGCGAGATCACCTTGCGCGCGAGCGTGGTCCCCCGCGACCAAGTGGGCATCGTGAACGGCCCCTGGGCCGGCCGCGGGTCGCCCCTGGCCGAGAGCGCGTTCGACGAGTTTCTCGAGCTCGAGGTGGTCGACACTGGCATCGGCATCAGCGTCGAAGCGCTCCCCATGCTGTTCCAGCCCTTCAGCCAGATCGACAGCGGCCTCGCCCGACGCTTCGAGGGCACCGGCCTCGGCCTGGCGCTGGTCAAGCTCCTCGCCGAACTGCACGGGGGCACAGTCGCGGTCGCGAGCGCGGTGGGGAAGGGCTCGTCGTTCAAAGTGTGGATTCCCCTCCGCAGCGGCGCGCTGGCCACCGACGCCGCGGCGCCGGATACCGAGAGCGCCGCCGAGTGTCGCCCCGCGAACGCCGAGACCTCCGGGGGGAGCGCCATCGCCTTGGTGGTGGAGAACGACGTGAAGTCCGCCGACCTCATTCGCGTGCAGCTGGAGGCCGAAGGGTTTCAGGTGCTGCGCGCCGATAGCGCCGCCAGCGCCCTACGGCTCGCCCGCGAGCACGCCGTCTCGCTGATCACCCTCGAGCTCTTGCTACCCGACATGGACGGCTGGGACCTCTTGAGCCAGCTCAAGGCACTCCCCGAGCTGGCCCTGGTGCCGGTGGTGGTGGTGTCCATCGTCGCCGATCGCAATCGGGGGCTCGCCCTGGGGGCGGCCGCGGTGCTGCAGAAGCCCATCTCCCGGAAGGAGCTGGTCGATTCACTGCTCACCCTCGGCTTGGTGCCACTCATCGGCGGGCGCACCTTGCGCGTGCTGGTGGTGGACGACGATCCGGCGGCGGTGGAACTGGTAGCGATTCGCCTGAAGAACGTGGTGACCTCGGTGGAGCGCGCCTACGGCGGTCGCGAGGCGATTCGCGCGGTAGAAAAGCGCGCCCCCGACGTGATCGTGCTCGATCTGATGATGCCCGACGGCGACGGCTTCGAGGTGGTCGAAGCCCTGCGCAAGGATCCGCGGACCGCGCGCATTCCCATCATCGTCATGACGGCCATGTGCGTGAGCGCAGAGGACCGAGCCAAGCTCAACGGCAACGTCACCACGGTGCTCGGCAAGACCGAAATCGAGCTCGAGCACTTCACGACCGAGGTCCGTCGAGCCGTGGCCGGAGGCCGAAAGATCACCCACCCATGACGACAATCCTCATCATCGAAGACAACGCCGCGAACCTGAAGCTCGCGGCCTTCATCTTGCAGCAGGCCGGCTACGCCGTGCTCAACGCCATCGATGCCGAGGCGGGCGTGACGCTGGCGCGAGAAGCGCTCCCCGACCTCATTTTGATGGACATCCAGCTCCCGGGCATCAACGGGCTCGACGCCACCGCCATCCTCAAGGGCGACCCCGCGACCAGCCGGATTCCGGTGATCGCCCTCACCGCGCTGGCGATGATGGGTGACGAGGCGCGCATTCGGGCGGCCGGCTGCGACGGATACGTGGCCAAGCCCATGCGCTACCAGGAGCTGCTCTCGACCATCGCCAAGCAGCTCGGCCCCGAGGCCGATCGGGCATGATGGCCGCCTCGCCTGCGCCCCAGCGCCCGAAGCGCATCCTCATCGTCGACGACGAGCTCGACAACCGCGAGCTCTTGAAGATCATGCTGGAGTGGGAGGGCTTCGAGAGCGACACCGCCGAGAGCGGCGAAGAAGCGCTGGCCGCCATCGCCGAACACGCCCCCGATCTGGTGCTCCTCGACTTGATGATGCCCGGGCTCGACGGCTTCGACGTCACGGGCCGCATGAAGAAAGACAGCGCCACGCGCGACATTCCCATCATGATCGTCACTGCGCTGAGCGACGCTGGCTCGGAGGCGCGGGCACGTACGGCCGGCGCCGACGACTTCGTCACCAAGCCCTTTCACCGGGCCGACCTCTGCGCCCGGATTCGCGCGGTGCTCGGTCAGCGATAGCGCGCCAGGATGGGCCCGAGCTCGGCCACCCGCGCCGCCGGCCACTTCTCCCGTGCGGTGAAGATGGCGCCTTTCAGCGCGTCGTGAGAGCGAGCGGTGGCGTTCGGGTCGAGGGCGGCGATGGCCCGGGTGAGCACCCGCTGCGCGAGCTTGGCGTTGGCGCCGAGCTGGGCAATCACCGCTTCCACCGACACCTCTTCGTCGTGCCAGCAATCGAAGTCGGTGACCATGGCCATGGTGGCGTAAGCAATCTCGGCCTCGCGGGCGAGCTTGGCTTCCGCCAGGTTGGTCATGCCCACCACGTCGAAGCCCATGGCGCGGTGGAAGTTGGATTCGGCGCGGGTCGAGAACGCCGGCCCCTCCATGTTCACGTAGGTTCCGCCATCCTGGCAGCTGGCTCCCTCGGCCCTCGCCGCAGCGACGAGTAGCGGGCGCAGCACCTCGCACACCGGCTGCCCGAAGCCCACGTGCGCCACGATGCCGCCGCCGAAGAAGGTGCTCTCCTGGGGATCGCGCTTGGTGCGGTCGAAGAACTGATCGGGGAACACGAAGAGCCCCGGCGGCAGCGTGATCTTCAGCGAGCCCACCGCGCTCACGCTGATGATGAAGCGCACGCCGAGCTGCTTCAGCGCGTGGATGTTGGCTCGATGCGGCAGCTCGCTGGGCAAGAGCCGGTGCTCGCGACCGTGGCGCGCCAAGAAGGCGACCTCGTGATCCCCCACCCGACCGATGCGCAAGGAGTCCGACGGCGGCCCGAAGGGGGTCTCCATGGTGCGCTCTTCGAGGGCGGTGAGGCCCTCCATCGCATAGAGCCCGCTGCCGCCGATCACCGCAATCTTCACGTCGCCCATGGCCCCGGTCTACCCGGAATGCGGTTCCGGTGCACGCCCGACGAGCGTCAGGCGGCCCACCGCATGAGGCGCGCCACCCGCGGCCCCGCCGCCACCGCCAGCGGTCGCACCGCCAGCGCCACCATGATGCCCGCCGGGATATCCAGGAGGTAGTGCCGCTTGCACAGCACCGTGGACGCGGTGATGGCCAGCGCCAGGAGCCCCGGAAGGTGCCAGAAGCGCGGCGCGCGGGCCCGCCAAAAAAGTGCAGTATACACGCTTATGGCCACGTGCATGCTGGGGAACACGTGAAAGCCCTGGTCGAGATCGTACATCGCCTGCAGCGCCTTGCAGGCCGCGGTACCGCAGGCGTGGAGGTCCGGCTGGTTCATGCGCGAGGGAAAGAACAGGAAGGAGCAGAAGCCCAGAAAGGCCACCCCCACGTACCCGATCACGCCTTCGTAGAGCCACTGGCGACGCCGACTCTCGAGAAAGAGCGCCGAGGCGATGAGGGGAAAGTACATGTAATAGGGCCACACCATGGGTGTCCACAGCGGCACCCAGGCGTCGAGCCGCGTCTCCGGCTGGAAGAACGCGTAGCCTTGCTCGAGCAGCGCGTGGTTCCGGGGATTGAGCCCCACGTAGAGCACCACCAACGCGCCACCGGACACGAGCGAGCACGGGACCAGCTCGCGCAGGCGTGGCTTCGGGTCGTCGTGGTGGGCTGCGGAGTCCGTCACGGGCGGGTGTCTTATCATACGCGTGGCGCCGCCTCCTGCGTTGACAGCCCACCCCCGTGCGATAGCTTGCGCCGGCCATGCGGCGAATCCCGAGCCTGCTCATCGCCTGCGCGCTGCCGGCCGCGTGCGCCGTGGCGTTCGTGGGCTGCGAGCGGACCCTGCCGCCGTTGGGCGAGGCGGTGCTGGTGGTGGACACCGACCTGCCGGTGCCCGCGCTCGCAGGCACGCTGCGGGTCGACGTGTACCGACTGCCGGACGACGGCGGCGAGCCGGTGTGGATCGAGAGCCGCGAGGTGGTCCGCGAAGACCCGCGCGACTACCCGGCGAGCTTCAGTGTATATTCCCCGGATCCCGCACGCGACCTGCGGGTCATGGTGCGACTGCGT
>JABFRG010000253.1 GCA_013141295.1 Polyangiaceae bacterium | reverse complement strand
CCCCGGAGCTGCCCGCCGGTGGGCGCCGCGTGCAAGGGAGCGCGCTCCGGCTCCACGTCGCTCTGCGGGAATCGCGGCGGTGTGGCCATCTGCGACATCCGCGATACCTACCCGCTGGCCGACCGCCTGAACGCCGACATCGAGCGCGGACGAGGGGGCGTCTTGATCCGCGTGCAGGGCTACAACGGATGCGCCGACGACCCCAACGTGGTCGTGTCGGTGT
The DNA here is from genome assembly GCA_013141295.1 of Polyangiaceae bacterium. Taxonomy (GTDB): domain Bacteria; phylum Myxococcota_A; class Polyangia; order Polyangiales; family Polyangiaceae; genus JABFRG01. The sequence goes on along the minus strand of JABFRG010000253.1, from coordinate 6,347 downwards.
ACCCCACGGTCGGGGTCTATGCGGGCGGCGCTCCCGCGACCGCTCGGTGGAACGGCGAGGACGTCTGGGACATCGACCGGACGGGCCTCGCCAACGTCGAGCGGAAGGTCTCGCGCTACTTCGGGCCGGGCACCGCCGTGGGCGGCGTGGTGGTCGCGAAGATGGACGGCGCAGCCACCCGCGTCTCGGGCGACTTCCAGCTGAGCATCGCCGACGCCAGCTTGTCGGTGCGCTTCGCCGGCGATGGCGGCGTGGGCGGCGCGCTGCTGGTGGGCCGGTGGGGCGCCGAGGATGCCTATCACGGTATCCGCAGCGCCACGCTCACCGCGGGCGACGCCAGCGCGCCCATCTGCGCGCAGCCGCTCCTCGATCAGGCGCTCAAGGGATACGTGTGCAATGCACGCGATTTGCCGCCCGCCGACGCAGGCGCGACCGCGGTGCCGTGCGAGACCGTCTCGCTCGCGTTTCGCATGACGCTCGCCCCGGCCAAGCTCGGCGAGCCACGCGATCCGCCGCCGTTCGGGGCTCCCTGTGAGCCCGACGGCGGAGCTCCCGCCCCCATCAATTGCCCGTGATGGCCGGGGGCGGTGTCAAAATTACCGTGCGGCTAGAAGTGTAAATGTAGGCGGTGCTTCGCGCGCCCGCATGCGTGCTAGGATGAAGGCAGAGATGCCCTCCGCGCCGCGTCCGTTCTTCGACCGCGTGCCCGTGTCGGATTCCGCCCCACGGCGGGCTTCGTCCAGCGGGGAAGGCAACGTGTTGCCCGGTGAGCACGTGGCCGGGCGCTACCGCGTGCAACGGGTGGTGGGCGCCGGTGGCATGGGCGTCGTGGTTGCCGCCTTCGACGAGAAGGAGCAGCGCGACGTCGCCATCAAGCTCCTCTTGCCGCGGCGCGTGGACGAGAACGGCGTGCAGCGCTTCTTCCGCGAGGCGCGCTCGACGCAGCGGATCCAGAGCTCCCACGTGGTGCGCATCTTCGAGGTAGGCCTCGACGAGGAGCGGCCGTTCATCGTGATGGAGCGTCTCGATGGCCAGGACCTCGCCGCGCGCCTGAAGACCGGCGGCCCGCTCTCGCTGCGCGAGGCTGCCGACTGCCTGCTGCAGGCATGCGAAGCGCTCGCGCACGCCCACGGCGCCGGCATCGTCCACCGCGACATCAAACCTTCGAACCTGTTCCAGCAGCTCCGGGCCGACGGGTGCTTCCGCGTGAAGGTCCTGGACTTCGGCATTTCCAAGTCGCTGGCCCGCGAGGAGTGGGAATCCACGCTCACGACCTCTGGCGATGGCTCGCTCCTCGGGTCGCCGCCGTACATGTCGCCGGAGCAGGTACGCAACGCGCGGACCGTCGACCATCGCTCGGACTTCTGGTCCCTCGGCGTCGTCGCCTACCGCTTGCTCTCCGGCCACCACCCCTACGACGGCGAGTCGGTGGGCGAGATCTTCGCGCGCATCCTCGAGCGTCGCTTCGTGCCCCTTCGAGCGCGCGGCATCGACGTCCCGCCGCAGGTGGACGCGATCATCGCGCGGTGCCTTTCGCACGAGCGCACCGGCCGCTACCCCACCGCCGCGGAGCTGGCCATGGCGTGGGCGCCCTTCGCCTCCGAGCAGCTGCGCCCGCTGGCCGACCGCATCTGCGAGACGGTGCGGAAGACGCCGCCGGCGTTTCCCATGAACGACACGTCCGGCGCTTCGCTCCCCGACAGCGGCGACGCGACGGTCCTCGACCCCACGCCGCCGCACTTCGGTATGCCGCTCTCGACGGAGCCGAGCGGTGTCTCGGCGCCGCTGGTGCTCGCCTCCGACGTGGTGGATTTCCGCGCGTCCCCCGTGCGGCGCATGGCGGTGATGGCCGCAGCGTTCATCATCGCGACACTGGCCGGCGTCATCCTCATCGTGTCGTTCGATCGCCAAGGCACCAAGGAGCCGCCGGCTGCCGCCTCCTTGCCTGCGCCGTCCGCACCGCTTCCGCAGGTGCCCACCGCCGCTGCAGTCCCCTCCGACGTTCGTGGCGCGACGACCGCGCCCACCGCACCCGTGCGCCCCCTAACCACCGCAGCCACGGCGCGACCGGGCAACACCGGCGGCAATGGCGCCAGCCCCGGGGGTGGACGCAAACCGCCGGCCCCCGGCGGTACCCGAACCGAGCTCCAGCCGAGCCCCTACTGACGATGGTGAATCCGCGGTGAGCGCTCGATCGTGGGTCGCGGTGGCGACGCTGGCTGCACTGACCGCGGCTGCGCAGGGCGCGCGCGCCAACGGACGCATTCCGGCGGCCAATCAGATTGTCGTGTCACCGGACTTTCCGGAAACGGTGTTGCTGCGCACCACCTTCGGGCTCCTGGTCTCGCGCGACGCTGGCAAGAAGTGGGACTGGATCTGCGAGAGCGGCATGCAGTACGGCGGCGCGCAGGACCCTTCGTTCGGCCTCACCAAGAACGGAACGCTGCTCGCCTCCACCTTCGAGGGGCTCACCGTCTCGCGCGACGGATTCTGCACGTTCGCACGAGAGGGCGGGGAGCTCGCGCGGCGGGTGTTCTCGGACCTCACGGTGCGCCCGAACGATCGACGGCAGGTGCTCGCGCTCGCATCGGACTACGCCAGCACCAGCGATGCCGGCGCATTCGCCTTCGCGTCGCAGGTGTTCCGGAGCGGCGACGACGGGTCGACCTTCACCGCGCTGGGACCGGCGCTCGACACGAGCCTCCTCTTCGAAACGGTGGAGGTCGCGGAGAGCGATCCGCAGCGGCTCTATCTCTCTGCGACCCGCACCTCGGCTGGCGTGGTGTCCGGCGTGCTGCTGGTCTCCCGCAATGGCGGCGCTAGCTACGTGGAACGGGCGGTGCCGCTCCTTGCGCCGCAGGAGCGCGCCCCCTTCGTCTCGGCGGTGGACCCGAAGAATCCGGATCGTCTCTACGTGCGCACCGCCGGTCAGCCGGACGCGGCGAGTCGCCTGCTCGTGAGCGACGACGCCGGAGACACGTTCCGTGAAGTGTTTCGCACCTCCGGGCCCATGCTCGGCCTCGCCCTCACGGCCGACGGCGCGACCATCTACGCCGGCAGCACCAAAGACGGCGTGTACGCGGCCAGCACCCAGACGTTCGCCTTCGAGAAGCGCGCGGCAGTGCAGGTGCAATGCTTGACGGCCACGGAGGGCGCGCTCTGGGCATGCTCCAACGAGGCATCGGGGTTCGTCGCCGGCCGCTCCACCGATGGCGGACGAACCTTCACGCCGATGCTGCGGCTCAGCGGCATCCGCGGTCCCCTCGCCTGCCCGGTGGGCACCACGACGCAGACCTGCGAGTCCGAATGGCCACGGCTGCGACAGGAGCTCGGCATCGATACGACGGTGGACGCGGGGACGCCCGCGAAGGATGCAGGCTCGACCACGCAGGAAGGGCCGCGCGCCGGCGGAAGCTCCTGCAGCTCTGCCGCTGACGCTGGGCCGGGGCTCGCGGTAACCCTCGGCGTGTGTGTGGCTGCGCTCGGCGCGAGGGCGCGCAAGCGGCGACGGGATCGTTCGGCGCAATAACGGCGCGGGCTGGCGCAAGTTGGCTGGAAGGCAGGCGAAATTGCGGTATTTGCGCCGTCATGTCGATGGCCGCGACGCCCCAAGGCGCGGGGCACTGAGCGGCAGGTTCTCGCCGCGGCGCATCATTCGTACACCGCGCCAGCGAGAGCGCATCGTTTGCCGTGCACCCAAGGCGTCGATATGATTCGTTCCGGGTGAGCCGAGGCTGTCGCGGCGAGGAGACATCGATGGTGGCGCTTCGTCCACGGAGATGGGTTGCAACACTGGCATTCGCGATCGCCATACCGGCGGCGGTGGCGTCGTGCTCGGTCTTGTTCTCCACGAACGACCAGTGCGTCACCACGCAAGACTGCACCGCGCGCGGCGCAGCCTTCGAGGGCACGCAGTGCGTGGCCAACCTCTGCGTGAAGACCACGCAGTTGCCCGACGCCGGCGGCATCGACGCCAAGGCCGACGTGGCGGTGGACGCGGAGGCCGGCCCCGCAGATCCATTCGCGTGTGGGCTCTTGCCGCCGCCGGATCCCGACTTCACGAAGCCGGTACAGGCTTCGATCCGCTACATCGACTTTTCGTCGGGCAAGCCGGCCACGCGCGTCGACGTGCGCTTGTGCGCGTCGACGGACCCGCTCTGCACCAACGCCCGCACCACGATTCGCGTGACCGACGCGGGCACCGACGCCGCCAGTGGTAGCGGTCTCGACGGCGGCGACGGCGGCGGCTCCGGGTGGATCGTCCCGTCCGACGACGGCACCATCGTTGCCACCGTGGAGCGTGGCTTCGAGGGGTTCTTCGAGGTGCGCTCGTCGGTCTATGCGCCGACGCTGCGCTTCACCTCGCCGCCGCTGCGCGACGAGGTGAACGCCTTCGATCAGATTCTGTTGCGCGGCGCCGAGATCGCCTTCCTGGCGGATCAGGCCACCGGCCGCAGCGGCTCCTACGATCCGGCGACCCGCGGCCTGGTGTTCACCTTGGTGCGCGACTGCAACCAGAAGCCGCTGGCGAACGTGCGTTTCACCACCACGTCGGTGGATCCCATGCAGTTCGGCTTCTACATCATCAATACCTCGCCGACGGTCACCGAGACGAAGACCGACGGCACCGGGCGCGGCGGCTTCGCCAACTTGCCGCCTGGCCTCCACACCTTCACCGCCGAGTTCGCCGATACCGGCAAGCGCATCGGCTCCACCCGGGCCCTGGTGCGGGCCGGCACCAACACCACGGTCTCGATCCTACCAACCCCATGAACGGCGAGCGCTCCACAGCCCCACCGCCGCGCACGGTGGACGAATCCGGCGTCATCCAGGCGCTGGGGCCCCGCGACCTGAGCCTCGCCGCCTCGGTCGGGAAGTACCGATTCCTGGGCGCGCTGGGCCACGGCGGCATGGCCGACGTGTACCTCACCATGGCCGACGGCCCGGAGGGGTTCCGCAAGCTGTGCGTCGTGAAGATGCTCAAAGACACGATGGCCAACGACGAGGACTTCCGCGCGATGTTCGTGGACGAGGCGCGCCTGGCCGCCCGCCTCACGCACCCGAACATCGTACAGACCTACGAAGTGGAATCGGTGAACGGCCACCTCATGCTGGCCATGGAGTACGTCGAAGGGCCGACCATGGCGCGCCTCCGTCGCCGCATGTCGCGCGAGGCGTTTCCGCTCACCGCCTCGGTGCGCGTCCTCTGCGACGTGCTCGCGGCTCTCTCCTATGCCCACGGGCTGCGCGATTTCGACGGGCGCACGCTCGACATCGTTCACCGCGACGTGAGCCCACACAACATCATCGTGGGCTACAACGGCAACGCCAAGCTGCTCGACTTCGGCATCGCCAAGAGCACCGCGGCGGTCCAAGCGACCCAGGCCGGCGTGCTCAAGGGCAAGGTCGGCTACATGGCGCCGGAGCAGGCCGGCCTCGGCGACGTCGATCATCGGGCCGACATCTTCTCGGTGGGCGTCATCCTCTGGGAGTCCATCGCCGGGCGGCGCCTCGCCGAAGGCAAGTCCGCGCGCGATTCGCTATCCCGGCGCATCAACGGCACCGAGCCACGGATCGAGACGGTGGTGCCGGACGTCGACCGCGATCTCGCGCAGATCGTCGCCCAGGCGTTGGCGACGGCCCCGGGCGACCGGTACCCCACCGCCGACGCGTTCCAGGCGGACCTCGAGGCATGGCTCATGACCCAGGCGGAGATGCCCCGCCGGGTGTGGGCCTCGCACGTGAGCAGCACCTTCGACGACGAGCGGCGGCAATTTCAGTCGCTCGTCGGGCTCCGCGCCTCCGACGCCAGCATCAACCTCACGAGCACCGTGAGCGGCGCCCACCGTGCGCCGACTTCGCCCTTCGTGATGGAGAGCGCGACCGTCGAGCCCTCGGTGGACATCCCGGTGCAAACGAGCCTCGCAGCGCCCACCCTCTCGCTGCCGCCGCAACAGACCTCGCAGCGCAAGCTGGCGGTCATCGTCGGCGGTGCGGCGCTGGCCGTTGCGCTGGTGGTGGCCGGCGTTTACGTGGCAACGCGCGGCCCCAAGTCCGACGCGACCAACGGGAGCACCGCCCCATCGACCACGGTGCATCCCGGCGGCGATCCGTTGCCGCCGCAGCCGACCATCGCGGGCGATCCCCCGGCGACGTCGCCCTCGTCCGGTGTCGCCGTCGCGCCCGGCTCGGCCCCCACCGGCGTCGCGCACGTTCGCCACGGCGGGTTCACGGGTCCGTTGGTCGTTCCCACCCACTCCGCGCGCCCGACCAACACGGCCACCACCGCTGCCACCGCCACACCGAAGTCCAGCGCCCGCCCCCTCGACGAGCGAGATCCCTACGCA
>JABFRG010000612.1 GCA_013141295.1 Polyangiaceae bacterium | reverse complement strand
CCGTCGCGCCAAAGGCACTCGGCGGGGGTTCGCCCCGGCTCGGCGAAGGTGACGCGGCTCTTGGTGCGGAGCCGTTCGTGGGTCTCGAGGGCCCGCAAGTCTTCGATGGGATCGGTGATCACGTGGCTGTCGACGCCGATGCAAAGCTTGGTGCCGGCGGCGCGCAACGCGGTGAGGTGCGGGAGCCCATCGCCGAGATCCCGCTCGGTGGTGGCGCAGATGCAAGCGTACGCGCCGGATTGCCCGAGCCGCTGCGCTTCCGCTTCGGTGATCTGCGTGGCGTGCACCGCGACGAAGCGCGGGCCGAGGGCGCCGAGGTCGGCCAGGTAGTCCACCGGCACGCGTCCGGTCTCGGCCTTGCACTCGGCGACCTCGCGCTCCACCTCCGATACGTGCATGTGCAGTGGCATGTCGCGCGCCACCGCGAAGCGCACCAGTTCGGCCAGGTATTCCGGCGGGACCGCGCGCACCGAGTGCGGCGCCAGGCCGATCACCACCTCCGGATCATCTTTGTACTTTGCACACAAGTGCTCGACGTCGCGGAGCACCAGATCGGCCGATGGGTCGCAGAAGCGACGCTGCCCGGGCTCCGCCTGTCGCCCGGGGCCCGCGCGGAAATAGGCCGTGCGCAGGAGCGCGATGCGCAATCCCTCTTCCTTGGCGATGGCGATGGCCAGCTCCGCCAGGAGCGTGCGTTGCGCATAGGGCGTTCCGTCCTCTTGGTGGTGCACGTAGTGGAACTCGCCCACGGTGCGCACGCCGGCGCGGAAGAGCTCCCGGTAGGCGACGCGGGTCACCGCTTCGAAGGACTCCGGCGTGAGCGCTGTGGCACAGCGATACATCTCGCCGCGCCAGGTCCAGAAGTCGTCGCCGTCTTTGGTCGCTCCGGGCGAAGGGCGCTGGGCTCCGCCGCGCATCCCCCGCTGGAAGGCGTGGGAGTGAGCGGTAGCCAGAGCGGGAAGCCGGAGATAGGGCCCATCGAGCGCGAGCATGCTCCCTGGTTAGCACGCTCCCGACACTGGCGGACCGCCAGGGACTGAGTATACTGGTTCAACCAGTAAACGTGAACCGCGCGACACACTCCTCACCCTGCTCGCACGAATCCGCGGACTTCGTCCGGGCACGGGATTCGCTTCAAGAGGTCCCATGAAGCTCTCGCTCCTCCTGCAGATCGGCGTTCTCGCGACGTTGGCTCCCGCCGTGGCTTCGGCGCAAGAATCGCCCGCGCCTCCGGCCACGCCCGCAGTGACGGCAACGGCGCCGAAAGCGCCCCCGACGGTGGAGGTCACGGTGCCTCCCGGTTGCGTCCTGCAGCCGAACGCTGCGGGCGAGCCCACCGTGTATTGCCTTCGCGAGGGCGCACCTACGCCCGCCGGGCCGTCGGAGACGCCAGAGGCGCCGGCCACGCGACGTTGGTACGGCGGCTACGTGCTGGCCGCCGACGGGGCGAGCTTGCTGGTGGGGCTCACCGGCGTGCTCGCTCCCCCGATGGCGCTCGTGGGGTTCGGCGGCTACCTGGTGGTTGCGCCCATCGTCCACTGGTCGCGCGGGCACGTGGGCAAGGGCTTCGCCAGCCTCGGCCTACGCGTCGGGGCGCTCACCGGCGGAACGGTCCTCGGCTACGCCCTCGCCGAACCGCGATGCAAGGGCGACTTCGCGGGCCTGTGCGCGCTCGTCTACGTGGTGCCGCTGGTGGTGACCGGAATGGTGGCCGCGACCACCGTCGACGCGGCGGTGCTCGCCCGCGAAGACGTGGAGCTCCCGGCGCGAGAGGCTCGCGCCGACCGAGCGACGGGAGAGGCACGGCGTGCGCCGCCCGCGAAGCGTCCGGCGATCACCGTGGTGCCCACCCTCGCCATCACGCCCACCGTGCAGCAGGCGGGCGTGGGTGGAACGTTCTGAAAGGTCAGGGTGCGGGCTTCGCGCCTTCGCCGGCGGCCTTGGTGGCGTAGGTGTGCGGAGGGAAGTGGCGAAAGTAGGTGGGGCGCATGATCGGCGCGCCGTCTTCTTTGTCGGAGCCCGAGGCCAGAGGCCCCACCAGCCGCAGCAACGAGCCCGGCGCCACGGCGGTGGGTCCGGTGTCGTCTTCGCCGTGCAGGGTGAGCACCGCGTGCACGACACCGAACTCGGCGTCGCTCACGGTGACCCGGCAGGTGTCCTCGTCGTCCTTCTTCCCGCAGAGGTTGTCGGCCTCGAGCTTGCGCACGCTCAGCGTGAGGTAGGCGGCGCCGGCCGGCCCCGGTACCCGGTGCACCACCACGCCGAAGAACCAGCCGGGGGTCTTCTGGTAGTCCTCGGGCTTCTTGCGCGCGCCTTCGGCGGATAGCTCCTTGGCGCCGGCCAGCGCCGACTCCTCGGCCGCGAGCGGCGCGTACTTGGGTGCGTGGCCATAGAGCCCTGGGCTGTGGCAAGCAACGGCGAGGAGGGCGGCCGGGGCAAAGTAACGTGCAAGATACATGTAGACGAACTCTACCATCCGAGGCCCGGTGAGGGCCAGTACGGGGTTCAGCGCTAGCGGACGGAAACCGGTGGGATGTTGCTCTCGCTCCGCGAGCGGAAGAAGGCGCGCATCCCGAGCTCGGCGGCGAACAGGGCGAGGAGCACCAGCGCCAGCACCCAGGAGACGTCCATCTTGGGGTGGCCGTTGCCTTCGGCGGCGTCGAGCGCGGCGTCGGGGACCTTGCGCGGTCGGAAGTCGACCTCCCGGGGCGCGGGCGCGACCACCCGGCGTTCGGGCTTGCCGTCGATGGTGAACACGTACGCGCCCACCAGTCCGGGCACGATGCGGCTCATCGGACCATCCTTGACGAGCGTAAGCGGAGGGCCCTCCTTCGTCGGGTCGGCATCGGCGACCGGGCCTTTGCCCTCGACCTTCTTGCCGCGGAGGAGCCAGGGAAGGCCCACTTCCGTTCGCTGGGGCGAAGCCCGGGAGATGGTCTCGGCAGCGAATGCGTCCAGCAACGTCAGGAACGCCGGACGAAGGGGGAAATCGCTCTCGTCCGCCGAGAGCGGGAGCGTCACCACCCACACCTCGCCGCGACCTACCGCGCGCTTGAGCAAGAGCGGCGCGCCGTCCTTCCACGTGGCGCGGACGTCGAAGGCTTTCTGATCGTCATCCGCCAGGGTGGTGCGACCGCGCGCCTCGACGTTCTCGAGGCTGAGCCCGCTCTCACCGAAGAAGCCGGTGTTCTTGGGGTCGATGCCGGTCACCGTGGTTTGCCCCCAGCGCACCGGCTGGGTGAGCGCCGGCAAGAGCGACGCTCCGAGGGGCGGCGAAGCGGCGCGCGGCCCCAGCGCCAACAGCACCAGGCCGCCGTTGTCCAGGAAGGTGCCCATCGCCCGCCGTTCTTCCGGGGTGAGCCCCGGCGGATCGTCGACGATGAGCCCGGCGAAGGGAGCGAGATCTTCCGAGCGGTCGGGGACCACCGGAAGGGGCGTCGCCGGCACCCCGGTCTTCAGGGCCGCGAGCGCTTGCTCGATGACCGGCGGACCGCCGGTGGCCACCGCTTCGTCGCGCCCGTAGGAGACCACCGCGAGCGCCCCGGGCGAGCCCTGGGTCACCACCGCCGCCAGGTCGTCCGACGCGATGGCGTCGCTGCCGGTGAGCTGCGCCACCAGATCGTGGGGATCGGCGGCCGCTTCCGGCGTGAGCTGCAAGGTGGGCTCCATGGCCAGCGGCGCGTCGCCGGCGCTCGAGCCCGGAGGCCCGAGGGACGACGCGATCTTCTTGCCGCCGGCCATGATGACGATCTCGCGGCCCGAGAAGGCCGAGGCATGATTGCATTGTACACGCGTGCGAACGAGCGCGCCCACCCGCGTCGCCTCTACCAACGCGCAGTCGGCGGCATCTTTGGCCAGGTCGGGCATGGCGAACCACACGCGAATGCCGGTGGCCAGCACCGGCGCGTCCACGCGACCATCGGCGCGATCGGAGAAGATGATGGCGCGCTTGTCGACGTGCGGCTGCTTCTGCAGCAGGCCTTCGGCCATGGCGATGGCGCCGTCGAGGTCGGTGGCCCGATCGCTCTCCACGGCGGCGTCCACCGCGCTCTTGGCGGCGTCGATATCACTGGTTGGTGCCAGCGCGATGCGCGGCGGCGTACCGGCCATGACCACCGCCACCGCGTCGCCCTCCCGTGCCGAGGCGAGGATCTCCCGGGCACCCTCCCGGGCGCGTTCGAAGCGCGAGCGCCCGCTGTCCTTGGCGCGCATGCTCATGGAGTCGTCGAGCACCAGCACGATGGCCACCGAGGCGCCGCCCCGGGCCAGCGAGAGCCTCGAGCAGCGCACCAGCGGCGTGGCCCCGAGGAGCGCCAGCGCGATCACCGCCGCCGTGCGCACCGAGAAGAGCGCCTTGTCCTCCAGCGCCGACCGACGCCGTGCCTTGGGGAGCGCAGCCGGCACCAGGTGCGCCGGGGGAAATGCCCGCTCGTCGGCCTGCCTTCGTCGAAGGCGATGGGCCAGGTACGGCGCCGCCACCAAGAGCCCGATGGCGAGGGCCAGAATCGTCACGAACTGCACGCTCGGAAGGTATCACCCCGGCGGGCCTGCGTCCCCGTGCTAGTACCGGGTGCCCAAAGTTCGTGCGCCTTCCGGCCGATCCATCCCGGCTGGCTTCGTTGCTCCTCGGTTACAGGACAACAGCCTGCGCCCTCGTCCCGCCTCGCCATCCGGGCGCCTCGGCCGGAACCCCTCACGAACTTTGGGCACCCGGTACTCGTCGCTTTTCGTGCGACCTCGGGCCCGAGCGCGGCTCACCCCTCGAAAGGCCCCCCATGAAGCGCATCCTCGGAATCACCGTTCTCGCCCTCTCCACCCTGCTCACTGCGCGCGCCCACGCCGAGGAGCCGAAGGCGGATGACGCCACGGTGGTGACCATCGACAGCGATGCGCCGCACACCGCCCTCTACCGCATCACCGGTCATTCCATCGGGCTGGTGGTCACGCAGCGAGGCAACACCGGCGCCGTCTCCGTGACGCACTTCGAGCGCGTCTGCACGGCCCCTTGCAATCGCGCGGTCCCCGCCGGCGATCAGTACTTCGTCGACGCGCCGGGCATGAGCACGTCACGTCCCTTCGAGCTCGACCCGGGGAAGGCCAAGCTCAACGTGCGCGGCGGCAACGCATTCCTGCGCGGCCTCGGCTTCTACGGCGGCGTGTACCTCGGTGGCACCGCGCTCGTCACCGGAGGAGCCTTGGCGCTGGTAGGCGCCATCTCCAGCTCCAAGACCTCGCAAGACACGTTGCTCCCCATCGGCCTCGGCCTCGTCGGCGGCGGCGCGGTGGCGCTCGCGGCGGGCATCCTGCTGGTGGTGATGAACGGTACCGACGTGGAGACCGACGACGGGCGACAGCTGGCCAAAGCGCCGAAGCCCCCGAAGCTCCGGCTCACGCCCACGGGCCTCGTGTTCTGAGCGAGGCTAGCGAAACGACGTGACGATGCGGCGCGCCACGGCGATGGGGTCTTCGTCGGTGGTGCCGGTGACCCAGCGAGCCCCGCGGGCAACCAGCTGCGTTTTCCATGCACTCTGCAAGTTTCCCAAGGCCTGCAGGTAGCGGTCCTTCACCTCGGCGTCGCTCTCGACCCGCACGTTTCCTTCGAGGGATTTCAGCACCATCGTTCCTTCGAAAGGGAACGTGGCCTCGTCCGGGTCGAGGATCTGCACCACCACCACCACCCGCCCGCGGGAGGCGATGCTGCCGATGTGCACCGGCGCCTCCGGCGGCAAATCCAGGGCGTCGGTGAGCACCACCACGATGGACCCAGCGCGGGCCGTGCGGGCGATGCCTTCGATGGCGTCGTCGAGCATCTTGGGCGCCACCACCGCGTCGCCCTCCGGGCTCATGGCCTCGAGCGACCCCACCACCCGTTCGAACGCTTCGCGCCCGGACGAGACCGGCATGCGGCCCTTCCCCTTGAGGGAGCCGCCGATGTACGAGAGGCCCACCGGATCGCCGCCCACCACGGCGACGCGCGCCAAGGCCGCAGCGAGGAGGGCCGAGTAGGCGTACTTGGTGCCGCGCGCGGTCTTGCTCCGGTAGCCCATGGACGCGGTGGCGTCGACGATGAGTCGCAGCGCGCGATCGGTCTCCGTCTCGAACTGCCGCACCAGCGGCTTGTCGCGGAGGAGCAGCGAGCGGCGATCGAGCCAGCGGAGATCGTCGCCCGGGTAGTACTCGCGAAACCCACCGAACTCGATGCCCGCGCCGCGCCGCGCGCTCTTGTGGGCCCCGGCGTAGATGCCCTCGGCCAGCGCCCGAGCCCGCAGCCGCAAGGGAGCGAGCTTTCCCCAGTCGAGGCTGCGCGCGATGCTTCCGGAAGCGAAGGTCGGCGCGGCCATCAGGGCAGCTCGAGGGTGGGAGCGGGGCCCAGAGCGACGCGGGTCTCCGGGAGCAGATCCCGCGCCATGGCGTACTCGGCGAGGTCGATGCCACCTTCCGGCGGCACCTGCTTCAGCGTCTCGACCTCGGTGCGATCGCCCGCGATGCGCTTTTCCATGGCGAAATAGAAGAGCGCTTCGGTCTTCTGCGCGCGGGTCTTGGCCAGGCCCACCAGGTCGGCGCCCTTGATC
>JABFRG010000305.1 GCA_013141295.1 Polyangiaceae bacterium | reverse complement strand
CCACCGGGGCGCTCCAACGGAACAGCGTTGCGCGAGGGCCCACCACCTCGCCGGCCTCCATCGTCAGGGTGATGGCTTTCGTGGCCGGCGCCGACCATCGCACCTGGCACAGGGTAGAGCCCACCGCGTCGTCCCGGAGCTCCACCGGAACCGCCGCCTCCGAGAGGGTGACGGTCTGCCCCTCGGCGAGCGCGCCGGGCGGCCCGTCGAGCGTGCAGCGCCCGATGCTGCAGTCGCGCAGATCGGCGTCCTTGCAGGTGCGCTCACGCGGCGCCGTGCTCCCGCCATCGGGATCGACCACTGCCGCGGGCACCGAACCGCAGCCATCGCAGCCGGCGCCGAAAAATCCGCACAAGGCAGCGCCCAGGAGTGCCGCCGCACCGTATGAAACCTTCACGATTTGCTCCTCCCCGCACCACCGGTTGCCCGGCTACCTGCTGGCGAACCAGGTTCGCCGACCACGTAGAACGGCCACCGGGAGAGGACTTTAGAAAATCGTTCTTCGTCAGATTTTTGACGCGAGGCCGGGCGGACCGAACTGATGGTCGTGCTTGGCGTTCTTGTGGCAGTTGCTGCAGGTCTCGATGACGCCCGCCTGGAGCACGTCCTTGCCGTCGGCGGAGACCATGCCGAAGATCCAGCCATCGTCGGTGCCGCGCTTCTCGCCGACCTTGGCCATGATGAAGAGGGGACCCTTCTCGCCCTTGGTCCCACCGTCGCGCGCGGCCCAGGTTTCCTTGACGATCACCTGGCTGGCGGCGTCGTCGCCGGCGATGCCGTGGGCTCCGCCTGCCTTGGCTCCCTCTACGCGGGTGTAGGCGGGCACGTCCTTGGCATAGACGAAGTACACCTTGCCGCCGTGCGGTGCAGCGGGCGGCATGCTGATGGGCAAACGGGGGCCCTGCTGGGGCGCGGCGCAGAGCTCTGGCGCGAAGAAGAGATGTTCGTCCGCCTTGGCATACTGCGTGTAGACTGCACCAATGCTCCGGAGCAGCGGTCCCCAGCTCGACTCTTTCGCGGCGGAGGGCGGAGGCGCACTCGACGGCTCCGCCCGGGGCGTTCGCGGCTCCGCTTCGATGGGGCTCGGCGTGCGGGTGCAGGCCGCGAGGAGCAGCGGCCCGAGGGCGTGGACCCAGCGAAGGTGCGTCATGCGCGAGATGCTATCATCCGCTTTCGCACGCGGCGAAACGTCGTAACCTCGGGGCATGCGTATTGTTCTCCTCGCTGCTGTCGCCTTGGTCGTTCCTTCGCTCGCCCGCGCCGACATCCTGCCCGAGGGCAAGAAGCACATCTCCGTGAAGTTCTCGGTGGCGAGCGACGACAAGGCGATCTTCGTGGCCTTTCCCGCCGCCTGCGGCCCCATGAGCAAGGAGAACAACTACGACGTCCTCGAGCTGAAGACGCCGCGCGAGCCCTACAAGTTCTGTGGCGACTCCGCCCTCTACGCGCTCGACGCCGCGGCCTTCACCAAGGTCGAGGCGAAGGAGAAGCCCATGGCCTGGATGCGCTCGCCGTGGCTACTCACGGAGATCGAGAAGGTCCCCAGCGCCGATCGCCCGAAGTTCTTCGCCTCCACGCCCACGGTGCACGCGGTGGGCTATGCGCTGCCGCCGTTCGCGTTGATCGACACCAAGATGCCCCTGAAGGAAGTGCAGGAGGTGGTGACCGTGAAGGCGAACAAGGCCGAGAGCATCGCCCTCACGTACGTGTACGAGGACGGCACCGAGGAGAAGCAGAGCTACCTGCCCGGCAAGCGCCCGCAGCCGGCACGCAAGGAAGCCCGCGACTGGATGCCCGGCCTGGTGGACAACGGACCGGTGGCCGTTCCCGCCAGCGCGTCGCCTTCGACAGCGGCCAGCACCGACGCCAAGCCCGCCAAGGCTTCGTCGTGCGGATGCGCCAGTGCCCCGGGCGCCAGCGCGAGTGGCGCGCTGGTGCTCGCGTTTGCTGCGCTGGGCCTGCGTCGCCGCCGTCGGTGAGCGTGCGCACGCCTTGCGCTCGCGCGCGGGAGCAACATAACGAACGCGTAAGCGTGTTGCGACGGCTTTCGCCGGGCTCGTACTCTGCGGGCAACGTGCGCAAATCCACCCGACGCTCCACAGCCATCACGACGCTCCTGTTCGCGACCCTGTACCTCGGAGGCTGCGGCAAGCTGTTCGGCAAGAAGGAGACCGCGGACGCCGAGGCAACCCCGGTCACCACGGCCAGCGCCGCGACCACCACCGATACCGCACCGACCGATGCGCCGACCGCGAGCGCAGCGCCGACCACTTCGGCCACCGCGGCACGGAAGCTCGCGCACGGTCGAAAGGCCAGCGGTGATTGCCTCGATGGCTTCTTCCCGCTGGTGCAGCCGCCCGGCAAGCCCACGGACCCCTGCTTCAAGTCGTGCACCAAGACATCGGAGTGCACCGGCGGCGAGATCTGCAGCGGCGAAGAGAGCTTCGCCGGTCGCCGGATGGTGTGCGAGCCGCCGGGGAAGGGGCAGTGCAAGCCCAACGAGATCCCCGCCGGCCCCAAAGGCTCCTGCGTCCGGCCCTGCGTCAACAATCGAGACTGCACGTCCAAGCAACAGTGCCTTCGCGTGGCGTATGTCGACCCGGATTTCTCGTCCGGTGGGCCCCTGCGCGCGTGTGTTCCCTCGGGCACGCCCGAGCCCCCGCTCGAGGCGCCGACGGCCAAGCCCTCCGCGAGCGCGACGCCCTCCGCCAGTGCGACGCCCTCCGCCAGCGCCACGACGGCGGCCGCCGCATTCAAGGTTGGCGACAAGATCACGGTCGACTGGAAGGGCAGCAACTACCCAGCCACCGTCATCGCGGTGGCCGGGCCCAACCAGTACAAGATTCACTACGACGGCTACGGCGCGGAGTGGGACGAAGTGGTCGGCCCCGCGCGCATCCGCGGCAAGCGCTGATACCCGCTACTTCGTGAGGCCGAGCAGCTGCCGTGCGCGCGTGGGGTCGGCGGGCGTACGGCCGATTTCTCGGGCGAAGGCCGCGGCGCGGGCCACCAGAGGCGCGCTGCCTTCGGAGAGGACGCCCTTGGAGAGGTAGATGTTGTCTTCCAGGCCCACCCGCGCGTGGCCACCGAGGCGCATGGCGAGCTCGGTCATGGGCACCTGGTGGCGACCCACCGCGGCCACACCCCAGGTGGCCTCGGGCGGCACCAAAGAACGGAGATAGTGCACGTTTTCTTCGCGGGCGCCGATGCCGCCGGCGACGCCCAGCACGAACTGGAAGTGGAGCGGCGCCTGGATATGCTCTTCCCGGAAGAGCGCCAGCGCCTCTTCCACGTGGCCCACTTCGTAGCACTCGAGCTCGGGGATGCTGCCGGCCTCGCGAATGAGCTTGGCGAGCTTGCGGATGTCCGGGCGCGAGTTGACGAACACGTCGTCGCCGAAGTTGATGGTGCCGCAGTTGAGGGTGGCCATCTCGGGCTTGCAGGCGAGGGGACCGGCGCGCTCTTCGATGGGCATGCCCACCGCGCCACCGGTGGTGGTCTGCACGATGCAATCGGTCTTCTTGGCAATCGCCTCCAGCACCTCGGCGTAGCGCTCCTTCGACTGCGTGCTCGTGCCGTCGTCGTTGCGCACGTGCAGGTGAATCACCGCCGCGCCCGCCTCGCGGCAGCGGGCCGCTTCGTCGGCGATCTCTTGCGGGGTGATGGGCAGATACTTGGTTTGCGCGCGCGTGACCTCGGCGCCCACGATGGCCGCGGTGAGGATGACGTCGTTGGAAACCGGCGTGACGATGGGCGAAGCCTCGGGCTCGGGGCCCGGCGGCAGACCCGGCATGTACAGGCCCTTGGGGCGACGCTGCAGGCTCTTGGGCGTGACGCAGGTGCCGATGGCGCGGCACACCACGAGGGGCTCATCGAGGACCTCGGCGGCGCTGGGCGAGACGCCGTGCGCGCGCAGGTTGCTCACCACCTTCTTGGCGACGAACGCCATCTTGCGGCTGGTGTTGCCCAGCGTGAGCAGCTCGGCGGACGCCTCGATGTAGTCGCCGGCCAGCACCGGGGCCAAGAACTCCACCGACTCGTACGCGCGGAAGAGACCCTCGTCGCCGTCGATGCGAATGAGCAGCTCGGTGGCCAGGTCGCCGAACAGCGCGAGCATCCGCGCGCCGTCCACCAGCTCGCCGGCATAGTGCGCATCGTGGGAAGACATCCGAAGCCGCAACGTGACGCGAGTGCCAATCATGGCGATGAGATACCAGATTTTCGTTGCTCTGGCTCCCCCCCGCGGAGCGCGCGGAGCGGAAGGGGCGCGGGGGAGGGGACGAGCTGGGCCTTCCGTTTTGCAACGAAGCAACAGAGGGGGTCGCTCGCTTCGCTCCTAAGAAACAGGCCGGCGTCCGGCTCCCCGCCCGCTTGCGGGAGGGGCGAGGGGAGGGAACGCAGCTGGGCCCTTCGTTCAGCGAAGTGGCGGAGGGGGTCCCTCGCTTCGCTCGGGATGACTCTTTGGTTCTTCGAGATACTGGCGCGCTCCGCGCGTGAAGACTCGGGATTACCCTTGGCTTCTTCGCGGCGCTAGCCGTTGTTTGCGATCGAGTAGAGCGTCACGCGGACGGTGGCGCCGAGGGCCAGGCTACGTCGCAGCGTCTCCGGCGCGAGATCGAGAACCAAGGCCTTTCCGTGGGCGCCGGACTCGAGGCCGATGTCGAAGCGCCGCACTGAGCACGCAAACCATGCGTCCCGGGCGGTGGCATCGAAGCCCTCCACCAGCGTGCAAAAGGCCGCGATGCACGCATCGCACCGGGGGCGGCGCGTCGCAACGTGGCTGTTGCTCGGGTTCGAGACGCGGTACGCTACGGCGCGTATGGAGAACATCGGGGATCGGGGGTTTCTCCTGCGCGTGGATCTGGTTCGCGAGCGCGTCGAAGATCCTGCGGCCTACCCGTTCTCGCTGCCCATTCTGCGGTCCTTCACCTCGCTGGAGCTGCATCCGCGGGTGACCTACCTGGTGGGCGAGAACGGCTCCGGCAAGTCGACGCTCCTGGAAGCCATCGCGGTGGCCGCGGGCTTCAACGCCGAGGGTGGCACCAAGAACTTCAACTTCGCCACGCGGTCCTCGGAGTCGCCGTTGCATCGCGCGCTCCGGCTGGTGAAGAGCCACCGCACGCCGCGCGGCGGCTTCTTCCTGCGGGCCGAGTCGTTCTTCAACGTGGCCACCAAGATCGAGGAGCTCGGCGTGGGCGGCTACGGCGATCGCTCGCTCCACGAGCAGTCGCACGGCGAGTCGTTCGTGTCCCTCATCCAGCACCGTTTCGGTGAACAAGGGCTCTACATCCTCGACGAGCCGGAAGCCGCCCTCTCGCCGGCGCGACAGCTCTCGCTCCTCTCGCGCATGCACGCCCTGGTGGGGGCTGGCTGCCAGTTCATCATCGCCACCCACGCGCCCATCGTCCTCGCGTACCCGGATGCGCTCATCTACGAGCTGGACGTGGACGGCTCGCCGCCGGCCCCACAGACCTACGAGCGCACGCAAACGGTGCAGACCACACGCGACTTTCTGCGCGATCGCGAGCGCTGGCTGCATCGCCTCCTGGCCGACGAGGACCCGTGAAGCGTCGCTACGAGATGCCGGGCGAGCAACCCGGGTTCTTTCGCTCGGTGGACTTGGTGCCGGAGCGCATCGCCGATCGCTCGGTGTATCCCTTCGACATCCCGGTGCTGCGGTCCTTCACGTCGCTGGACCTTCATCCGCGGGTGACCTACCTGGTGGGCGAGAACGGCTCCGGCAAGTCCACGTTCCTGGAGGCCATCGCGGTGGCCGCGGGCTTCAACGCCGAGGGTGGCACCAAGAACTTCCGCTTCGCCACCCGGCGCTCGGAGTCGCCGCTCCACAGCGCGATCCGTTTGGTGCGCAACCATCGGCGGCCGCGCACCGGCTATTTCCTGCGCGCGGAATCGTTCTTCAACGTGGCCAGCGAGATCGAGGCGCTGGACCAGGATCCGGAGGGAGGGCCCCCGATCATCCACTCCTACGGTGGCGTCTCCCTCCACGAGCAATCGCACGGCCAGTCGTTCCTCGCGCTCCTCAAGAACCGCTTCGGGCCCCAGGGCTTCTACATCCTCGACGAACCGGAGGCCGCGCTCTCGCCGGCGCGGCAGCTCTCGCTCCTGGTCAGCATTCACGCGCTGGTAGCCCAGGGGTCGCAGTTCATCATCGCCACCCACGCGCCCATCGTGCTCGCGTATCCCGACGCGCTCATCTACGAGCTCGACGTCGACGGCTCGCCGCCCACGCCCCAGGCCTACGAGAAGACGCAGACCGTGCAAACCACCGCTGCGTTCCTGGAGGATCCTATGCGCTGGGTCTCGCGGCTCCTCGCCGACGAATGACGCCTCTCTCGCTCCCCTCCCGCGAAGGCGGGAGGGGCGTGCATGTCAACGGCGGAGAGGGTGTCGCTCGCTTCGCTCCTAAGAAACCGGCCGGCGTCCGGCTCCCCTCCGTGCGCCAAGCAAGCCTCGAACAGGAGGACCCCATGTGAAGCCAAACACGTGAAGAAACCTGAACTGTGCTCCCGCGGGTTCGACTCCCGCCCGGCCAAGGAGGATCACCAGCCGGAAGCGAGTCTT
>JABFRG010000486.1 GCA_013141295.1 Polyangiaceae bacterium | reverse complement strand
CCCCAGCACCTCGCAAGGCTGCTGGATCCAGGGCCAGGGCACGCATACGTACTGGCTGCCGGACACCGTGCAGATCAACGACCTGGGCGACACACCCCACGGCTTCAGCAAAGACTACATGGACACGAAGCCCCTCAACTGCGTCACCTATCCGCTCCTCGCGGCCTTCTGCGCCTGGGACGGCGGTCGCCTGGAGACGCGTGCGGAGAGCGACGAGGCGTACGGCGCGAGCGCGTACCCCTGGGGTGCAGCTCCGCAGCCGGCGGGCTACAAGCCGGTGGGCGGCGTGTGGACAAAGGTCGGTCCCACCTATGGCTCCGGCGCGTGTCCCACCTGCGACGATACCTACGCGAACTGGCTCTTCAACTACCAGTTCCCCGTCGGCGGCAACGCGACCAAGCCGCAGGATCTGTCGTACTGGATCTCCGCGCCGGGCCGCTTCCCCAAGGGCGCGGGGCCCTTCGGTCACCAGGACATCGCCGGTGACATGATGGAAATCACCGCCACTGCCGCCGGCAACGACGGCTCCTTCGGCCCTGCAGTGCGCTGGAATCGGTCCGGCTCCTACGAGGGCCACGACATCGGCTACGGCGGCTTCGCCTTCGCCGTCATGACCAAGTACGGCAAGGCCGGCGGCCGCTGCGCGTACCCCTGAGCGCGTGATACAACGTTGCCCATGAACGGTTGGGCAAGCGCAGACGCGATGGGTTCACAGGCCGGGCGCACCTTCCTGGTGACCGGCGCCAACAGCGGTCTCGGCTTCGAGACCGCACGGGCGCTCGCGCGGAGCGGCGCGGAAGTGGTGCTGGCCTGCCGCAACCAGAAGAAGGGCGACGAGGCGCTGACGCGCATCCGCGCCGAGTCGAGCGAAGCCAAGGTCTCCCTGCTCCCGCTCGACCTCGCCGACCTGCGCAGCGTGCGCGAGGCGGCCACCCGCTTCGCGTCGGAGCACGAGCTGCTCGACGGCCTGGTGAACAACGCCGGCCTCATGGCCCTGCCGTTCAGCAAGACCGAAGACGGCTTCGAGATGCAGATCGGTACCAACCACCTGGGGCATTTCGCGCTCACGGGTTTGCTCCTCCCCTCGCTGGAGAAGGCCAAGGCCCCGCGGGTCGTCACCGTGACGAGCCTGTACCACAAGCGCGGCAAGGTCGACCTCGCGGACCTCTTCTTCGAGAAGCGGCGCTACGACAAGTGGGTGGCCTACGCGCAGAGCAAGCTCGCCAACCTGCTCTTCGCCTTCGAGCTCCAGCGGCGCGCGTCGAAGAAGAAGCTCGCGCTCCTCTCGCTCGGCGCCCACCCGGGCTATTCGGCCACCGAGCTCCAGGGCAAAGGCCCGAAGGCCGAGGGCTCGTCGTTTCTCGAGGGCGTCATGAAGATCGCCAACGCGGTCATGGCCCAGTCGCAGGAGCGCGGCGCGCTTCCTCAGCTGCGCGCGCTCACCGACCCCGCGGCGCAGGGCGGCGAGCTCTACGGGCCCAGCGGCTTCCAGGAGGTCTGGGGCGACGCGGTGCGGGTCCAGGCGGTCGCCGCGGCCCACGACGAGGCCGCAGCACGCGGCCTGTGGGAGCGTTCCATCGAGCTCACCAAGGTGGACTTCGGCGGGCTCTGAGGCTGCTCCCACAAAGCGTGCGGTTTTCCCATGGTTACCGCGCGTTTTCGTTGCAAAAGAGCATCGCCTGGGTACGCTCATTTCCCCCGGACGCGCCGCGGATCGGGCCATCGAGGTATCATGTCGGACAGCACCGATTCGCGTTTGAAGGATGACCGTCGCTTCGTGCCCGCTGCGGAGTTCAGCAAGCACGCCCGGGTCCAGTCGCATGCAGAGTACACGAGCCTCCACGAGCGCTCGCTCTCCGAGCCGGAGGCGTTCTGGCGCGAGCACACCCAGGACCTGGTGTTCCGCAAGCCGTGGACCTCGTTTCAGGACTGGAAGTCGCCGGACGCGAAGTTCTTCCTGGGCGCCGAGCTGAACATCAGCGAGAGCTGCCTCGACCGTCATTTGAAGTCCGACGCCCGCACCCGCGCCGCGCTGGTGTGGGAAGGCGAGCCCGGCGACTCGCGAACGCTCACCTACTTCGAGCTCCACCGGGAGGTGGTTCGGCTCTCGGCGGCGCTCCTCGATCTGGGCATCCAGAAGGGCGATCGCGTGGGCATCTACATGGGCATGGTGCCGGAAGCGGTCATCGCCATGCTGGCCTGCGCGCGCATCGGCGCCACCCACAGCGTCACCTTCGGCGGCTTCTCCGCCGACTCGCTGCGCGATCGCCTCAACGACTGCGAAGCCCGCCTGCTCATTACCCAGGACGGCGCCTACCGTCGCGGCAACATCGTTCCCCTGAAGCAGATGGCCGACGAAGCCGTGCTGCAGGCGCGCACGGTCGAGAAGACCATCGTGCTCCGTCGGGTGGGCCGCGAGCGCGCGCCGGTGGAGATGCGGCCGGGCCGCGATATCTGGTGGGACGATCTCATGGCCCGCACGCCCTCGCCCAAGAGCGTCGAGCGCGCGATGAAGCCCGAGGCCTTCGACGCGGAGCACCCGCTCTTCATCCTCTACACCTCGGGATCCACCGGCAAGCCCAAGGGCCTGCTCCACACCACCGCCGGTTACCTGGCGGGCGTGCACGTCACCAGCAAGTACGTGTTCGATCTCCGGCCCGGCGACCTCTACTGGTGCACCGCCGACATCGGCTGGATCACCGGTCACAGCTACATCGTCTACGGCCCGCTCTCCTGCGGCGCGGCGTGCTTGCTCTACGAGGGAGCGCCCAACTTCCCGGACTGGGGCCGCTTCTGGAGCATCATCGAGAAGCACGGCGTTTCGATCCTGTACACCGCGCCCACCGCCATTCGCGCGTTCATCCGCGCCGGCGACGAGTGGCCGCAGAAGTACGATCTCTCGAGCCTGCGCCTCTTGGGCAGCGTCGGCGAGCCCATCAACCCGGAAGCCTGGACCTGGTACCACCGGGTCATCGGCGGCGGTCGCTGCCCGGTGGTCGACACCTGGTGGCAGACCGAGACCGGCAGCATCATGCTCACCACCCTCCCCGGCGCTTGCTATTCCAAGCCCGGCTCCACCGGTCTTCCGCTCTTCGGCGTCGACATCGAAGTGCAGAAGGACAGCGGCGAGGCTTGCGCACCCAACGAGAGCGGAACGCTGGTCATCAAGCGCCCGTGGCCGTCCATGGCGCGCACCATTTACAAGGACCCGGCTCGCTACGCGGAGACCTACTGGGCCGCCAAGAACGGCTCCTACGTCACCGGCGACGGCGCCCGCCGCGACGAGGACGGATACTTCTGGGTGGTGGGGCGCATCGACGACGTGCTCAACGTCGCTGGCCACCGCATCGGCACCGCCGAGATCGAGAGCGCCCTGGTGAGTCACCCGTCGGTGGCCGAGGCCGCCGCCGTGGGGCGCCCCGACGACCTCAAGGGCCAAGCGCTGGTGGTCTTCGTCACCGTGAAGAGCGGCATCAAGGCCGACCGCGCGCTCAAGGACAAGCTCACCGAGCATGTCGACAAGGAGATCGGGAAGTTCGCGCGCCCGGATCAGATTCGCTTCGCCGAGGCCCTGCCCAAGACCCGCAGCGGGAAGATCATGCGCCGCTTCTTGAAAGACATCGCCGCCGGCGTGGTGGAAACCAAGGGCGACACCTCGACCCTGGAAGACTTCAACGTCCTCGCGAATCTTCGCAAGGACGACGACGCCTGACCCCGGGGGGCGTCGAGTCCCCCGATATTTCACGCATTTTCGTGCTGCGCCAGAGTGTGTCAGCGGCCGGCGACGTGTCGTGCTGAACGCGCGAAAGTGTGCCCCGAGGCGCGCGTGTGTGCCGTCGCGGCGACGATCTCCCCCATTTTTTCGCCAAGCATATGAATGGGGGGAGTTTTCTGGGCCACCATGCGTAGACAATGATGTTCCACCGAGACCGCGCCGCGGCTCGGAGGGAGGGCCGCGATTCGCAATGCCCCCCGACCTGTTTTGCTTGGCCCTTTGCTTGGCTCCTGTAATCCGCGCCCCCGGCGCGCGTTTGCAGAATCTGGAGGCTGCGCGCTTGAACCCGGAACGCGGTGTCATTCTCGGCGGAAAGTATCGGGTCGAGCGCCGCCTCGCCGAAGGAGCCATGGGCGCCGTCTACGAAGGCCGCCACCTGGAGCTCGGGCGCCGCGTTGCGCTGAAGTTCGCCGACGTGCGCGGAGGCGCGACGGTGGCGCGCTTCTACCGTGAGGCACGTATCGCAGGCACGCTCGAGAGCGACTACGTGGTGCAGGTGTTCGACGTCGGAACCGACGACCGGCACGGCGTGTACATGGTGCTGGAGTACCTGGAGGGCGAGGACCTCGACGCGCGGCTCACCCGCGAGAAGAAGCTCCACCTCCCGAGCGCCGTCACCCTCGCCTCCCACATCGCGCGCGGCATCTCCAAGGCGCACTCGCGGGGCATCGTGCACCGCGATCTCAAGCCGGCCAACGTATTTTTGTGCACCCGCGACGACGGCGCGACGGTCGCCAAGGTGCTCGACTTCGGCGTCTCGAAGGTGGTGGACCACGAGAGCCAGCGCGACCTCAACGGCCCGGTGACGGAGTTCGACCTCGCGGTCGGCACCCCCATGTACATGGCGCCGGAGCAAGCGGCCGCCCCCAGCGAGGTGGATCAGCGCGCCGACGTCTTCGCGCTCGGCGCCATCCTCTTCGAGATGCTCGCGGGCCGCACCTGCTTCGACACCGAGAGCGTCCCCGCCGACCGCTTGCTCTCGCACATCTTGCTGCGGAAGGCGCCGCCCCTGCACACCGTGGCGCCCTGGGTTCCGGCCGCGCTCGCGGGCTTCGTGGACGAGATGCTGAGCCACGATCGCGATGCGCGCCCCCGAAACGGCACGCGGGTCCTCGAGCGATTGGGTGCACTCTACCCGAATCTCTCGCTGCCCACGCCGACCGTCGTGCTCGCGCCCGCATCGCAACGGGGCCGCGCCTCCGGCGCCGACGACACGGTGCGCGCCGCTGCGCTGACCGACGCGGTCCTCCCGACCCCCGAGGCCTTTGCCCTCAGTTCGAGCGTGCCGCCGGCGGTGCTCCCTCCGGACGCGGCGGAGCTCGCGGCGACCCCGGCGCCAGGGCTCCCGAGCGGCGGCCTCCTGCCGCGACCTGCACCGCGCTTCGATGGCGAGGACACGGCGCCGCAGGTGCGCCGCAAGGCTCACGCCCGCGGCCCTCACCTGGCGTGGCTGGCGGGTGCGGTGCTGCTCGCAGTGGGCACGTTCTGGCTCGGTCGGACTTCCCTGCCCAAGGTGGCCGCCGCGCCGGCGGAGGTGGCCCGCGGGGGTGAGCCCGCGCACGTTCCGCAGACACCGTCGTGCGCCGTCGCCACCGCCGCGGCCCCATCGACGAAGGGCGCGCCCGAGGCTGCCACTGGCCGTAGCGTTCAGCCGGCGGTGGACTTCAATACCCTGCCACGGTCGCCCAAAAGTGTGCAGGTTGCGCGCCCGCGTGCGACGGGTAGCCCCGCGGCCCCGGTCCTCCATGGCGAGGAAGACGCGACGCCGGAAGCGCCGGTACCCGCGCCGAGCGCAGCTCCGTCGGCGGTGCGCTTCGACGAGATGTGAGCGCAGCCGCAGCGACTACTCGCTGCGCCAGTCCTTCTTGTGGTCGTAGACGACCTCTTCCTTCACCGGCATCTGCTTCGGCTTCGGCTTGGCGGGAGGCGAGGCGGGCGCGGGCGGCGCCTCCGTGGGTTGCTTCACCGCGCGCCGCGGCGCGAGGGGCGGCGGCGGCATCGTCGAGTCATGGCGCGGCGGTCTCCGCACCGGAGCGTTGGGCCGGAAGACATCGGCCTCGTCGAGGTTCGGCGGCGGCTCCTCGCTCACGTGCTCGCGCTTCGGACGAACGAACGAGTTGCGGTTCTCGCGGGGGACTTCCTGCGGATCGAGAAGTGGCGGCAGGTCGAGGTCCGGCACTTCCGGTACTTCCGGCGCCCCCGGCTTTGCTTTACCTCCGCCCATCCCATTCATCATGACGCGGGCTTACTCAATCGCCAACAAAGCGTCCAATAAAGCTGCGAAAACGTAGGCGATTGCGCCTACCGTAGGAGCCGCTGTAGGGGCGACGCGAGGTGGCGCTCTTCGGGTGCATCCTCGAGCGACGGCCGCGCTGCCGACAGCGTGTGCCAGAAGAGGACCGGACCGCTGACGCGTCCGCGGGGGTGCGCACCGGGTGAAGCCATGGCCATCGCGCACGCGAACGCTTTGGCGGTGTACGTGTCGTCCAAGGTAATCGGAATCGATCTCGCGACGATGCAGGCGGCATCGCCGGCCGCGGTCGCCGAACCGTAGCCAGCCCCCACGGCAGAACCTTCCATCGAGAGGTGTCGCTGCGCTGCGCTCCCGAGCGCGCGCCCCCCGAGCTGCGCTCCGACCTGGTAGGCGAGCCGACGCGCCGCGAGGCCCAGGAGCCACTGCGGCTTGGCGACCGCCACGCCCACCACCCGCGAGCGAAGACCGGCACGCGCGAAGGCCACCGCGAGCCCGGCGGCGGTGCCTCCGGAGCCGAGCGGCACCAGCACATGCGCGGGCTCCGGAAGGTCGCCCGA
>JABFRG010000191.1 GCA_013141295.1 Polyangiaceae bacterium | reverse complement strand
CACGATGACCAAGCACCGAAAACGCGCGGTTACCCGCGAAGTCCCCAGCGAATCCTTCGGGGGCGAAGGCGCCTCCGCCTTTCCCAAAGAGGGCTTCCGGCCTTCCCGCGGCGAAATGCCCGGCGGCCTCCGCCACATGCCCATCGTGGCCGTGGTGGGTCGCCCGAACGTGGGGAAGTCCACGCTCTTCAACCGCCTCGCCCGGGCTCGCCTGGCGATCGTGCACGATCAGGCGGGCGTCACCCGCGACCGCCACTACGCCGACACCTCGGCCTTCGGTCGCGCTTACACGCTGGTCGACACCGGCGGCTTCGACCCGGAAGACGAAGATCCGATGAAGTCCGGCATCGCGGCCCACGTGAAGGCCGCCATCGCCGAGTCCGACGTGGTGGTGTTCGTCACCGACGGCACCACCGAGCTCACCAGCGCCGATCGCGCCGCCGTGAAGCTCCTCCGCCGCGCCGAGAAGCCGGTGCTCTTCGCCGCCAACAAGGCCGACTCGCCGCGCCGCGACGCCGAGGCCTTCGAGCTCTTCCGCTTCGGCGTCGACCGCGTGTTCCCCATCAGCGCGCTCCACGGGCGCGGCATCGGCGATCTCGAAGCCGCCATCATCGAGGCGCTCCCGCCGCCGCCGGAAGACGACGGCACCGGTGAGGATCGCTTCCCGCGCCTCGCCTTCGTGGGCCGCCCCAACGCCGGAAAATCCAGCCTCACCAACCGCATTCTCGGGGAAGACCGGATGCTGGTGAGCGACAAGCCGGGCACCACCCGCGACGCCATCCGCGTGCTCTTGCAGAAGGACGGCAAGACCTACGTGCTCTCCGATACCGCCGGCATTCGCAAGAAGGGTCAGGTCACCAAGGCCGACGACGCCGTCGAGTCGCTCGGCGTGTTCTCGGCGATCCGCGCCATCGAAAAGGCGCACATCGTGGTGCTGCTCGCCGACGCGAAGGAAGGCGTCGCGGAGCAAGACGCCAAGATCCTCGGGCTCGCCGAAGAGCGTGGCCGCGCCCTGGTGATCGCCCTCAACAAGTGCGATCTCCTCTCGCAAAAAGAGCAAGATCAGGCGGAAGAGCGGGCCCGCGACAAGCTCACCTTCGCGCCCTACGCGCCCATCGTGCGCCTCAGCGCCAAGACCGGCCGCGGCCTGGGCACGCTCTTCAAGACCATCGACGACACCTACGAGGCGTTCACCAAGCGCATTCCCACCGGCGCGCTGAACCGCTTCTTCGAGAGCGTGCTGGAGACGCACCCGCCGCCCACCAAGGGCGGCAAGGCGCCGCGCCTCTACTACGTCACCCAGGCGGAGACAGCGCCTCCGACCTTCGTGGCCATCACCAACGCGCCGGACGCGATTCACTTCTCGTACCGACGCTTCGTGGTGAACCAGCTCCGCAAGCACTTCGGCTTCGAAGGCGTGCCGGTGCGTGTATTCTACAAGCCGAAGCGCCAGACCTCGCGCCAGGAACGCGACGAGGCTCGCGGCCAAGAAGCCGTGCTCCTGGCCGACGTGGACGACGTGGGTGTGGAGGACGAGCGCGAGGACGCGGCGCCGGTGAAGGCGCCCAAGAACAAGAAAGCGCCTTCCCTGCCCCACCGGGCCAGCGCCCCGACGGAGCCGCGCACCCCGCAGAAGCGCGCCCCGGCCAAGAAGGCAGCGGCTCCCCGTAAGGCCGCACCGAAGCGGCCCAGTGGCCCGCGCACCGCCGCCGGCAAGCGCGCCCCCGCACGCAAGAGCCCGCGTCCTCGATCCACCTAGGCCCTGATCACAAAGCGTTACATGTCCACGGGGCAACTCGGTGTTGCCCCGGGAGCAACGCCGCGCGCCCGCCGTCTGGTGTAGGATCCCTGCATGAGTCGGTCTTCGCTGGGTGTGTCGTTGGGTGTTGCCGTGTCGATGTTCCTCTCGGGCTGCAGCGGCTGCTCCAAGGACCCCAACGAAGGTCAGCCAGCGGCCACCGTGGGCGAAGCGGTGGAGACCGCCACCGCGCCCACCGGCAAGCCCACGGCGGTGCCCACCACGCCCGCCGGCACCGACGCCGGACCGGGCGACGCCGGGGCAACCACCGACGCCAGTGCCACGGCCGAGGCGAAGCCGCCGGAGGAGCTCGCCCTCTCGCCGGCCACCGGGAGCATCCTCTTCACCGGCTCCAAGGTGGGCGGCTCGCACGACGGCTCCTTCAAAAAGTTCACCGGCACCCTCACCCTGGTGCCGGACGCCATCGAGAACAGCAAGGTGTCGGTGGACATCGATCTCGCCAGCGTCTCCACCGACAACGGCAAGCTCACCGACCACCTGAAGTCCGAGGACTTCTTCAACGTCGCCAAGTTCACCAAGGCCACGTTCCGCTCCACGTCCATCAAGCCGGTCGCCACCATGAAGGGCGCGACCCACACCATCACCGGCAACCTGGACTTTCACGGCGTGAAGAAGTCCCTCTCGTTCCCGGCGAACATCACGGTGACCGACGACAAGGTCACCGCCTCGGCGCAGTTCTCCATGAACCGCAAGACCTTCAACGTGGCCTTCGACGGTGAGACCGACTACCTCATCAAGGATCTCGTCTTCGTGCGCGTGACCGTGAACGCGCCGCGAAAGAAGTGACGAGTACGCCGACACCGTGAAAGTGATGGGTTGCGCGTCGGCGTACTAGTGAAACCGGCGGGAGCCGATTTCGGGGGCAAGGGGGCAGCGCCCCCGGGACTGCCCTCGTACCTCGACGCGCGGCGAAGCCGCGCATTTCGACCCGTCGAAATCTCTGTGTCGAGGTACTAGCCGGCGGTGAGCACTTCGCCGAGCTGGGCCAAGAGGCGCAGCTCGTGGACGTCGGTGGGGAGCTCCGCCACGCGCACCACGGGCACACCCGCCGCGGCGGGAGAGCGCGCCAGCACTTCGAGCTGCCGGGCGTCGGAGTTGGCGAGGAGCGCCGCGTCGTCGCGGGCCTCCACGATGCGCTTGCCGAGCTCGGCCTTGGCCGGGAGGCCAGAGGCAGCCGCCCACGCCACCGCGCCTTCGAGGGGTACGCTGCGGCTGGCAAAGCGCGGCGCCACGTGGACGCGGTTGATGACGAACGCGCCCCGCGGCATGTTGGCCTCGCGCAAACGGTCGGCGAAGAACAGGACCTCCTGAACGCTCGGCGGCGAAGGCGAGGTCACCAGCACGAAGGCCACGTCGGGCGAGCGCAGCGATTTCTCCACGGCGCGAGCGCGCTCCTTGAAGCCGCCGAACAGCTCGTTGAGCTCGGCGATGAACTCGCTCATGGCCTCGAGAAAGCCGCCGCCGGTGATCTTGCCGATGCCCTTGAGGATCGCCGCGGCGCCCTTGGCCAGGATGTTGAGGGAGAACTTGCCGCTCGACTTGAAGGCCTCCACGAAGAACTTCATGGTGGCCGAATCGAGGGCCGAGACCAGGCGCTCCGGGGCGTCGAGGAAGTCGAGCGCGTTGGCGGTGGGCGGCGTGTCGAGGACGATGAGGTCGTAGCGGGGGTCGGCCTTCACCGCCACCAGCTTCTCCATGGCCATGTACTCCTGGGTACCGGCCAGCGAGGTGGAGACATACTGGTACAGCTTGTTGTCGAGAAGCTTCTTGGCCTTCTCGGGCGTGGACGAGTGCTTGATCACCAGATCGTCGAAGGTGCGTTTGGTGTCGAGCATCATGCAGGTAAGCGACCCGGTGACGGGGATGCCCGCCGCCGCGAAGCGCCCGAGGTCCACCTCCACCGCCTCGGAGGTCATCTCGCCGATGCCCAGGCTCTCCGCCAGGCGTCGCGCAGGGTCGATGGTGAGGCAGAGCACCCGCCGTCCGGCCCGGGCCGCCGCGACACCCAGGGCCGCTGCGGTCGTCGTCTTGCCTACACCGCCGGCGCCCACCGTGATGAGCACGCGACGCGTCTTCACCAATTGACCGAGAGATTCCATCGACCTCCCACTCATACCAGAAACCGCCCCCGAGCTCGCGGAGTTGGTCGCAACAATGTGCGGTAGCCCTCGCACGCCGCGGGAGCTCGGCCTTCAGTTCTGAATCGTAAAGCTCGATTGCGCCTCCACCGCAGAGCCCGACAGCACGGCCTTGAGGGTGCATGTGCCGCTCCGGCGGCCAAGGACGTTGACGACCGCACCGCTGACCGACACGACGTCACAGATGCTCGGCGTCTCACTGGTCACGGTTCGCGCGAAGGAATCCGCACACAGCGGATCGCTGCCGACCAGGAGCTTGCTGTCGACCACGAACTGTACCCCGGTCTTGAGCTCCTTCTTCGCGGATTGAAGGGTCATGCTGGTGACGTTCGTGATGGCGTAGACCTCGAAGGGAACCGCTGCCGAATTGACCAGAGACCGGATCGAGCCCTTCGTGGGCCGAGAGCTGGTCTTGAAGGAGAGCCCGGTCGGACCGGCGAGCTCCGCCCCCTCGGCGGCAAGCGGGTAGACGCCGCCCGACCCCTGCAGGGGCACCGACCCGACGAAGCGGTTCACGCCGAGCGAGAAGGTGTGGTCGGTGCCGAACAGGAGCGGCGCGCTGCAGGCCGGCACCGCGAACGTGAGCTTGTCGGGAACCGCCGCGAGCAAAGTCCGCTCGACGGTGCGCACGGTTTGACCGTCGTCGGTTCGAACGCGGAAGATGGTGCTGCCGGCGCGCAGCGCCTCGAGCCGCAGCGAGGTGACCTGAGCGCCGGGCTGGGCGCCTTCGACGCCGAACACCGAGGCGTCTTCCACGCGAGCCTGGTCGAGCTTGAGCGTCGAGGGGCAGGACGCGCCCGCGCACTTTTCTTTCACCGTGACCGTCGCCCCCACGGCGACAGGCGAAGGAATGTCGAGCTCCGTCGTGGCCTCGGTTGCGGAGCTGCACTGGCAGAGCGCCGCCGCGAGCAGCGCCGCGATGGCTAGATGGACCTGCATATGTTCATCCATTGCGGCGGACCTCCACGCTTTGCGTGACACGTAGGCTTCCGAGCTCGATGCGCAACGTGCAGAGCCCTGGTTCGCCGGTCTTGATTGCGAAGCCCGAAGACTTTCGGGTCTGCGGAGGCGTGCACACCGTGGGGGTATCGGTCGTGACTTTGATGGGAAGGAGCTCGTCGCACGGTTTTCGCGTCCCCACCGTCAGCTCGGGCCGGAGGGTGAAGCTCGAGTTGCTCGCGACGAGGGGCAGATCCCCGAGCCGATTGGTGGTCTGGACGCTGACCGCGAGGGCGGTGACTTGTGAGCTATCGAAGACCTCGACGTCGATTGCGTCCATGGGGTCCAGCGTCGACTGCACTTTGCCAGCCCCCGCGGTCCCCTGGGCTTTGAAGGACAAGATCCCGATGAATGCCCGATCGAGCTTGGCAACGTCGGAAGATGCGGGGAATGGAACCGGATCCCCGGTGAGCGGCGCCCCGCGGCCGGAGAGCTTGGCCTTGATCTCGAAGCTGGTGCCCGTCCCGAAGAGCAGTGGAGTGTCGCACGTGCCGCGGTAGTCGAGCTCGACCCGATCCGTTGCCCGCGCGTCCAAGGTGCGCGTGAACGTGTCGCGATACGCGTGGTGCTCGGCGTCGTGCGCGGTCACCGTGATCTGCAGCTTGGCAACGCCCTCGCGCTTCGCCCGCAGGTTGACCCGACTGGCGTTTGCCTCGTACGCGATCTCGAACACCGTCGGATCGTCCACTGTCACTTGTTCGAACGTCGAGTCGCTCACCACCGTGGGCGTGCATCGGGTATCGGCAGGCGGGCACGCCAGACCGAGATTCAAACCGATCTCCCCGCCCAATGCCGCATGCTCGGCCACTTGCAGCGTCAGCGACGGCAGCGTGCGGGAGCGCTCTTCTTCGCCCGCGAACGCGCAGTGGACGAGCCCGACGCCGAACAGCGCCCCGGCGACTCCCCCCAAGCGTCCCCACCCCCTTGCGACAGCTTGTTCGCTCTTCATGAGCGCCAGCTCAGCAGCAACCATGCCGAGCTCTCCCTCGCGCATTGCGCAGGGTTCTTCCACGGGGCGGCAACGTTCGGCTACGGCGCCGCGACCCGAATGTCATGGGAGACGCGCCGCCTCCCCGTGCGGCGTGCGGAGGGAGGCGGGCCGAATGTTTCTCTTGGATGCAGCTCTTCCGTGGGTCAAGATAGCGGCATGGGGAGCCATCGCCTCACCGCGAGCATCATTTTCGGAAGCTCGATGCTCCTCACCGGCTCGTCGGTCGTCGCGTGTGGGGGCGCCACCGACGAGGGCGCCGACGCCGCCGATGCCGGGCCCGATGCGCGGGCGTGCGAGCCCGGATGGCCCACCACCAAGGGGCTCATCTGCAAGCTGGAGAAGGGCTTGAAGTGCTGCGAGCACGCGGGCGGCTCGGTGCCCGAGTGCTGCGTGCCTCCGCCCTGAGCATGCGAATTCCGCCGTTGGACCCAGCGGGGCGCTACGGCGGACGCGCCACCAGCCGTCCCCTTCCAGAAAGCGAGCCGCTCGTCGACGTGTTGCCCGGCGCAGCGCGTGAGCACCTCGCGAACGTGTGGCTCAGCCAAGCCGCCACCGAGCTTCGCGTGGCGCGCTCCTTCGAAGTCGTGCACGCGGCGCTCCGGGATCTGGACGCCGACGCGGGCCTGGTGGCCACGGCGCAT
>JABFRG010000889.1 GCA_013141295.1 Polyangiaceae bacterium | reverse complement strand
AGCAGCAGGTGCGCCTGCGCCAGGGCCGTCTCGGCCGAGAGCTCCGCCCAGGCGCCGGTGCGGAGCCGGTGCGAGAGCTGGATCTCCAGAAGGACGATCCACGGGAGCGTGAGGAAGAAGGACACCCGCGACCCGAAGAAGGCGAAGAGGCGGTTCTTTCGGAGAATCGTGGCCAGCCCCACCGCGAGCCACCCATGTGCGCCGATGGCCGGCGAGCACCCGGCAAACGCCCCCAGGGCCACCGCGATGGCGATTTCCCGGGGCGAAGCCCGTTCCGAATGGGCCTGTTGCAAGAGGAGCTTGCCGCGGGCGATGAGGGCTCGAAGGTGTTTGCGCATCCGATTCTTTGGAGAAACAGTCTCCTCGGCGGTAAACCTAATGCGTGGAAGTTGCACGCGCCATCGAGAGCTTCGTTCGTCATCTGACGACCGAGCGCCGCGTGTCGCCACACACGGTGTCGGCCTACACGCGCGATCTCCAGGCGCTCTCGACCTTCGTGGGTGAGGGCAAGCTGCTGTCGGACGTGAACGTGTACGTGCTCCGCGGCTTTCTCGGCAAGGTCGCGCGCGAGACCTCGGCCCCGACGGTGGCGCGCAAGGTCGCGGCCCTGCGCACCTTCATGCGCTGGCTCGAGAAGCGCCACATCATCCGGGAGAACCCGGCGGCGGAGCTGGCCTCACCGAAGATGCGAAGGCCCTTGCCGGCGCGGCTCTCGCCCGATGCCGCCAAGGCGGTCCTCGAGGCGCCGGACGAGAGCGCCATCGCCGGGCTCCGGGATCGCGCGGCCCTCGAGCTGCTCTACGGCTCCGGCCTCCGCGTCAGCGAGCTGTCGGGCCTGGACCTCGACGCGGTCGATCTCGGCACGCGCCAGGTGCGCGTCTTCGGCAAGGGGCAGAAGGAGCGGGTGGTGCCCTATGGGCGCGCCGCAGAGGCCGCCCTCGCCGCGTACCTCGAGGTGCGAAGCCACTTTGCCCACCGGAAGACCGGCTTTCTCGAGCCGCGCGCGGTCTTCGTCTCCACCCGCGGTCGTCGCCTCGGCCCCCGGGCCATCCAGCTCTTCGTGGCCAAGTACGGCGCCCTCGGCGCAGGGCGCGCCGACCTGCATCCGCACGCGTTCCGTCACTCTTGCGCCACCCACCTCCTCGACGGCGGCGCCGATCTCCGGGCGATCCAGGAGATTCTCGGCCACTCGTCGCTCTCCACCACGCAGCGATATACCCACGTATCGGTGGACCATCTCATCCGCGTGTACGACGGCGCGCACCCGCTGGCCCGACGCGGCGGGCCTGGTTCGCGTGCGCCCGGACAGAGCCCATCGGACCTTCCGGCGAACGTCGGCGTCGACTTCAAAAAAACGGTGGGATAAAAGGGGCCGTGCGCTTTCTGTCGCGGGTCCTCTTTTCCATCGCCGGAAGCATGTTCGGCGCCTGCGCCATCGCGCTCGCCGAAGCTCTCCTCCTGCAAAGGAGCCTCGAGCCGCACCCGCTGCGGGAAAGCCTGGGGCCACTCATGGCCCTGCTGGCCCCCATGGCGACGCTCCTTTCGCTGGGCCTGGGGCCGCTCCTGGTGATGCTCGAGCCCCACGGACCGCGAACGCCGTGGGAGCACGCCCACGACATCCAGACGGCTCCGCTGCTGGAGCGAACCCGGACCGCGGCCATCGCGCCGCTCATGGTGCTCGGCCTGCTTCTTCACCTGGTCGTCACGTCGCATCTCGCCCGCGTGCTCCTGGGTGAGGGCAAGCCCGCGGAGTCGGGGGCGCTCCTCGCGCTCTCCAGCGCCGGCCTCCTGGTGCTCTGCCTGGCCGCCGCCTTCGCCCTGGCCTCGCCGCTCCGGAAGCTCATCGCCCGGGGCGCCGGCGCGGTGCCACAGCTCGCCGATCCGGTCACGACCACGACCATGGCGCTCCTCGTCACGGTGTTCGTCATCGCGGTGGGCGTGTCGCGCGGCGATACGAGCGGCGATGGTGGCGTGCTCGGCGTGTTCGGCGTGCTCAAGCGTAAGGAGCTCGATCTCCGTCCGCTGGTGGGCATCTTGGCCATCGCCGGCTCCGCCTACCTCGCACCGATCCTGCTTACGCGCTCGCGTCAGGGCATCGCCGTCTTCTGCGCGATCCTGTGCACCGCAGCGCCCATGTCGCTCGTGCTGCTCACCGCGACCTCGCTGGACCCCGATCTCGCCCGGGGCATCGAGCGGACGGCGCCGCTGGGCAAGACCGGCCTCGCCATCGCCCGCAAGCTCACCGATCGCGACCACGACGGCGCCTCCCGTTACTTCGCCGGCGGCGACTGCAACGATCGCGACCCCAACATCTCGCCCAACGCGGTGGACATCCCCGGCAACGGCATCGACGAGGACTGCTCCGGCGCCGACATGCCGGTGCCGGTGGTGCCCGACAAGCCCCACACGCCGGCCCCGGCCGCGGCGGGCCCGCGGGTCACCCGCAACCTGAACCTGCTCTTCATCACCGTCGACACGCTCCGCGTCGACGTCGGCTTCATGGGCTACCCGAAGCCGGTCACGCCCAACCTCGACAAGCTCGCCGCCGAGGGCGTGGTGTTCGACCGCGCCTACTCGCTCGCCTCCTACACCGGCAAGAGCATCGGTCCCATGATGATCGGCCTCTACCCCAGCGAGACCAAGCGCGACGGCAACCACTTCAACACGTACTTTCCCACCAACGTGTTCGCGGCCGAGCGCATGAAAGACGCGGGCATCCACACCATGGGCGCCACGTCGCTCTGGTACTTCGCGCCCTGGAGCGGCCTCAACCAGGGCTTCGACGTGTGGGATCTCTCGGCGCGGCCCCCCGGTGGCGGCGACAAGGACAACTACATCACCAGCGACAAGATCTCCGACGCTGCGCTGAAGCTCCTCCAGGACCCGAACCACACGAAGGATCGCTTCTTCATGTGGCTCCACTACTTCGACCCCCACGCGGAGTACCTGCCGCATCCTGGCGCGCCGAGCTTCGTGGGCGACGACAAGAGCGGCGGGGCGGGGACCCGCGCGCTCTACGACGGCGAGGTGTGGTTCACCGACCGCGAGATCGGCCGCGTCCTCGACTACGTGCGCGAGCAACCGTGGGGCAAGGACACCGCCATCATCGTGACCGCCGACCACGGTGAGGCCTTCAACGATCACAACATGAGCTGGCACGGTCGGGAGATCTGGGAGAGCCTGGTGCGCGTCCCGCTCGTCGTCTACGTGCCCGGCGCGCCGCCCCACCACGTCCCGCCCAAGCGCAGTCACATCGACCTCGTCCCCACCTTCCTCGACACCCTGCGTCTGCCGATTCCCGACGATCTCCAGGGGCAGAGCCTCCTCGACGACGTCTTCGCGGAGAAGGACTTTCCCGAGCGCGACGTGCTGGTCGACATGCCCGAAGGCCCCTACAACGGCCTCCGGCGTGCGTTCATCCAGGGGCCTACGCCGGGCAAGAAGCTGGTGCACCTGGGCGGTCAGCAGTACCAGCTCTTCGACCTCGCAGCGGACCCCGGCGAGATGCAGGACCTCTCCAAGGACCCCGAGGCCATGAAGCCGATTCTCGACGCGTACAACCAGAAGCGGGCGAGCACGAAAGAGATCTACGTGCGGCCGATTCCGGCTCCCTGAACGAGGAACGGCGGCCGATGCCTCTGAGCATCGACCGCCGCGTAGTGGAGGCGAGTGGGGGAAACGCCCGGATCAGGCGGCCTGGCGCGTCTCGCGCACCGGGGTCTTGTCGAGGAGCGTGCGGAGCCGGGTCCGTGCCCGATGCAGGCGCGAACGAACGGCGCTCTCGCTGATCTCCATGCGATCGGCGATCTCCTGGAGACCGAGATCGAGGTGGTAGTGGGCCACCACCACGTCGCGATATTCGTCCGGCAGCTCGGCCAGGGCGGTGCGAATCCAGGTGGCGCGCTCGCGATCTTCGGCCTCGTCGTCGAGCCCCGGCTTGGGGCCGTCGAGCGGCACGGCGCGCTCGGCCAGTGCCTCGAACTCCGGCGCGTCGGTGACGCGGGCCCGGTGGCGTCGCTGGGAGCGCAGCATCATGAGCGCCTCGTTGGCGGTCACCCGGAACAGCCAGGTGGAGAAGCTCGAGTCGCCGCGGAACGACGACAGGCGTCGCACCACTTGCATCAGGGTGGCCTGCAAGAGGTCTTTGCGGTCCTCGTCGGACACCGGGTAGCGCATCAGCTGCCGCTCGATCGACGGGGTCACGCGGGAAACCAGCTCCGCCAGTGCGGCGGGGTCCTGAGTCAGTGCTCGGTCCAGAATCGTTCGCTCGATGTTGGTTACCACGGTAGCCTCCGAGACCCTGCCCTAGCGACTTCCGTGCCGTCGTCGGGCTCGCACCGGGCGCGATCAATCTTCAATGATTTCGAGAGCCAATGGGAGGGTCCTGGTGTTGGAAAGCCGACAGCTCCAACGGCTTCCGACAGCAGCGATGCCAACATGCCCCGTCGGGTTGCGCGCGGGAGTCAAACTGCCACGGCCGAGCCTAAGACCGGGCCTCGGCAAGCCCGCCTGCGTTGCGACCCACGGGTGGTCTTGATAGGGTCACTGGGGTGTGGATCCTCCTCGCACTCGAGCTTGCGAACACCGGCGGCTGGGTGCACGGGCGACCCGCGGACTGCGCGAAGGTGGAGGAGGACCGCGGCAAGTCGGTGTGGAGCCGCGCCAAGGACCCGGAGCTCTCGCACTACTGCATCGACATGGCGCGGGCGGTCGGGGAGCTGTCGGCGGACGCGCCGGACCTGCCTCGGGTGCTGTCGGCGCTCGACTCCGCCGATCGTGAGCGTCCGGACCAGGCGGTCACCGTGGCGGTGCGGGGCGTGGTCCTCGCTGCCGGCCCGAAGCCCGACCTCGCCCTTGCCACCTTCGAGAAGGCGCGCGCGAAGGACGCGCGGGCGCTCGACGAACCGTTCGTGGCCCTCGCCTACGCCCGGCTCCTCTCGGGCCGCGGCGATCTGAAGGTGGCGGCGGACATCTATCGCGGCCTCGTGGTGCGCGCGACGCTGCCGCCGCGGGAAGCCGACGCCATGCGCTGGGAAGCGGGAATGGTGCTCATGGCGACCGGCCCCGCGGGGCTCGCCCAGGCCACCGCCATCCTGCGCGAAGGTCGGGAGCGCGCGACGGTACGCTACGCCGACGCGTTCGATCTGGCGCTGGCGCTGGCGCTCGATCGTGGCGAGCGGCCGGACGACGCGGCGCCCAAGGCGACCGCGGCCGCGCGGACCCTCGACCCTGCGGTGGAGCGTTCACTCACGGTTCTGGGGCTCGGCTTCGAGGCCCATGCGCTCCGCGGCAGCAGCGCGCGCGATCCCAAGCTGGGCCGCGACGCCTACAAGCGGTTTCTGGCGGAACGCGGCGACAAGAGCCCCTGGGCCGAACACGCACGAAGCCGGTCCGCCGAGACGCGAAAGCCGGAGCCGCGCCGATGAGCCGCGCGCGCGCCCTGACCGCGATCCTCGCCCTGACGCTGGCCTGCGCCGCGGAGCGGACGAGCCACGCAGAGACCCCGCCTGGGTTCTGGGACCGCACCAAGAACCCGAGCGGCCGCCGACTTCGCCCTGCACGCGGAGGCCCGCCGGGCCATCGACGGCAGCGCGTTCTCCGTCGAGGACACCATCACGAGACCGCTGCGGCTCGACGACGTGCGCATCAAGCTCGAGAGCGCCGGCGCCAAGGACTCGCCGGACGTGCGGCTCCGTTTCGATCTGGGTGAGGTCTACGAGCACGTGAGCATGCACTCTGCAGCCATCGATGTGCTCTCCAAGGCCTTGCGCATCGCACCGGATCACCCGGCCGCGGAGGACGCCTGGCTGGAGCTGGCCTACGCGTACGCCAAGTCGGACCGACCGCAAGAAGAGCGCAACGCCTACGCGGAGTACCTGAAGCGCGCCGTGAGCCCGCTCTCGCGCACCACCGCCGAGTTGAACATGGCCGAGGCCGACATGCGCCTCGGCAACCTCAAGGAAGCCATCGTCGGCTACCGAGAGGCCTTCGAGCACGCGGCCCAGTACTCCTACGCGACGGCCGAGACGGCCACCTTGGCGGTGTGGGGCCTGGCGGTGGCGCTCGATCGCTACGGCGACCCCACCGGGGCGGCGAAGGAGACCGAGCGGGCGCTCGGCCTCGACGCGGGCATGCGCCTCATCGGCCACGGCCAGAACGTGTTCTTCGTGCCGCCCTACGAGCGCTACTGGTATTTGGGCCTGGGCTCGCTCACCGAGGCGCGCCTCGCCAAGAAGCCCGCCGAGCGCGCGGCGGCGTTCGCCCGGGCCGAGGCCATCTGGAAGGCGTACGTGGCCGAGGCCAAGCCGGACGATCGCTGGCTCGCGCAGGCCAAGGTCCACCTGGTGCTCGCGGCGCGAGAGGCGAAGAAGACGCGCGGCGCCCTGCCGGCGGTGCCCGAGAGCGATGACGAAGCTCCCCTCTGACGGCGAGCTGAAGGCGGCCCTCGACGACGTTCTCTTCCGCTGTCCGCGTACTGCGCGTGTGGCCCGCGATCCCGTGGGCATCGTGCGACGCTTCCGGCTTCCGGCGGAGCAAGAAGTGGTGGGGCTCCTCGCCTCGACCTTCGCCTTCGGCAACGTCACCACCAT